>NZ_DATNPA010000349.1:0-13286 GCF_036703385.1 Allocoleopsis sp.
TACTCTTAGAACCCAGCTATCTAGAACGTTTAACAATCGCTGGCATTCCCTGGGGCTTTTTTAGCGGTGCACCCAGAAGTGAAGCGCAATATGCACTCACAAGACGTCTTGGTCTCCAAAAGCCAGTACTTATTGCGATGGAGGATGCTCCAGGCAAACCAGACCCGACGGGTCTCTTGGCAACGATAGGGCAACTAGAACAGCAAAACCCAATTGCGCTGGAAACGCCTATTCTTTATGCCGGAGACACTGTTGCCGATATGTACACGATCCAGAAAGCTAGAGCCCGATACCCTGAACGGACTTGGATCGCTGTTGGGATTTTGCCCCCTCACGTTCAAGCCGTACCCGAACGCTGTCAGGCTTATGAACAGGCTCTTCAAGAAGCGGGTGCGGCTGTTGTTTTAAGTAATGTTCAGCAATTGACTCCAGAGCGAATTCAGCAACTGATACTCAACGACTGAAATATCAAGCTTAAAGATAAAATCTTCCTAGACCTTCGCGGCGAAAGTGGCTTACCAGTTCAACAAGAACTCTATCTAAACTTACTCATCCTTGTCCCCTGATCAGACTGATAGGTTATTTCTGCCAAGCTGGTCTACTTTACGAGTGGGTCATACCTAGAATTCATCCCCGTGTCCCATGTAGACTTTATCCACTATCTTTACCCATCCTTGCCGCACAGCGTAAATTAGCCGAGTCAGTAAATCTTCATCCTCTTGTGTGAAGGCCTGATCCAAAGGAGCCGTCATCAACTCATACCAATCAGCGAAGCTGATTTCGTGAGTATGAATCACTTTAGCAAACAACTCTGGAAGCCTACATGAGCTAGTGCTGTCTTTGTAGTTGAGTTCCCCTTGCCTTGATAACATAACTTAGTGCTTAAGTTCCGTTTGGTGTAAAGCAAAATACCATTTTAGTATTTAGTTTTTATCTTCTCAGAGATAGATGTTTTTTGGGAGCCAATCTTGTCTCTCACCTAATAAAGTCTACTAAGTTTTACGCATGGATTGAGACTGAGGGTTTTGATGGGTTCGTTTTTTAAAGTTAGGGGCAAGCTAGTGCCGATTAAAATCCGAAGTACTCATAAATTATACTTATACGTATAACAAACTGGAAAATTCTCTATTTAGAGTTTTTTAAGTAATTGTTGAAAAACTTAAGCATATTGTTAAAATAGCCGCCCTTTATCTCTATTTTTAAGGATTTTGTCTTGATGATTGTTTACAATCATAAGTTTTTACAGAACTCAAATAATTAAAGAGTATATAAAACAAGAGACTCTTCTGTCAGTGTCTCGTTGAATTCGCCTTATCATTTTCTGTAAATTCATCGAGTTCTCATTCAATTTTGTTCACTAATCTTCAGGGTATGAGAAGAAACGTTAAAAAAATTTACTTCGCCTTGATGCTAATCTTAGTGAGGATTCCTATTTTGTGCCAGGTTTACTTCATTGAATCAACGATCGCGCAGTTATTCTCTCAGGTTATTCAAAGAGGCCAGCTAACCCTTAAAGATCGCTGTGTGTTAATGACAGCAATTTTAAACAATTCGCTGTGTCAAGAAGAGGAAATTTTAATTAATCGGCTGTTGCACTCGGTGCGCCGAGGAAGATTACAGGTTATAGATGAATAATCATCTTATGAATCGGACGTGATTGAAGAAGGCAGAAGAAGGAAGGCAGAAGGCAGAAGGTTCTATTCTTTTATGAGATTCAAGCCCCTCTTGAACGGGAGCCAGTGAGCAAAGCTCACAGGGGGCTTGTACCAAGAGTTCCCTGTCAGTCGCTAGATGGCTCGTGAATGACGGCTTGGGATAAATCCCTTCTGCCTTCTGCCTTTTTTGGTCAGAGGGAGAATCCAACCATTAATCTTCCTCCACTCTCCCGACTCCTTGCCGTTATCTCAAGGTTAAGAACTTCTCCAAGGCTGCAACCATCACCGGAGGCCAACGACGAATCGTTTTGACCCACTCTAAGTCTTTATAGCGACGGTCGAGACCAACAACTGCCGCCCAATTGCTCTCGGCTTCACCCCGTTTTCCTTCCTCCCACAAGGCGGCGGTTAGTGCAGCTCGTACATCAGGAAATTGGGGGTATTTGCGGATAATATTGCGTAGGGTGCGAAGGGCTTCTTGTTTCTGACCCGTTTGATAGAGGGCGAGGGCGTAGTTAGCACGAGCAAAGGCAAAATTGGGTGCTAAATCTGCCGCTTTTTGATAGCCTGCGATCGCTTCTTCCCATTTGCCCTGTCCGGCTTTGGCATTCCCCAAGTTGTTGTAAGCCATTGCATCAAGAGGGTCGAGTTCCAGTACTCGCTGGTAATCTGCGATCGCTTCTTCCCACTTTCCCAACCCTTCGTAGGCTGTGCCACGATTCAGATAGGGGTCGGGTGCATTGGGAGCCAACTTGATCGATTGATTGAAATCTGCGATCGCCTCTTTTAACTTATTCTGACTCACCCTAGAATTTCCTCGGTTGCTCCAACCGACGGGATTATCTGGCAAAAGCTCAATTAGCTGAGTCCAATACCCTTCAGCCGTGGGAAAGTCACCTTTATCTGTAGCAGCAAACGCTTGCTGCCTGAGTTCATTGAATTGCTGCACCTGAACTTCAGTCAAATCAGATGCCTGTACCTCCTGCGCCATCACTGGCGATACCATCACTAAACCCGCAATCACGACAACAAGCAGTACACTCAGAACTCTCAAAAACCAGCGAATCATTAGAATGCTTTTTCCTTTCTTCTTATATCAAATTGCATTGAGTTGTCACTCTGAGTTAGGAGTCCAGAGAAAACCACTGACAGTTTACCGCCCGATTTTGGATTAAATACGATTTTTGGTACAAGCGGCTAACTTTAGCGATGGCATAAATCCAAAATCCAAAATCTAAAATTGAATCAGCTTCTACTCCAAGCCCAAATGCTTTCGAGCCGCTACTGTAGCAACGCGACCACGAGGAGTCCGGTGTACATAACCAATCTGTAAAAGATAAGGCTCATAAACTTCCTCAATCGTTTGAGCATCTTCTCCTGTTGCCGATGCCACAGCCTCCAAACCCACAGGCCCCCCATTGAATTGTTCAATCATCACACTCAGTACGAGCCGATCTGTCCAATCTAAACCCATCGGGTCTACATTAAACACTTCTAGCGCTTCTGCGGCAAACTCTTTGTTAATGGGTGAAACTTTATTGACCTGAGAATAATCTCGCACCCGCTTTAAAAGTCGGTTAGCAATTCGGGGGGTTCCACGAGAACGACGGGCTATTTCTTCTGCACCCTCTTCAGTCACAGATACTTTGAGAACCTCGGCGGTTCTTTTTACAATTAAAGTAAGTTCATCAGTTTCATAGAAGCGCAGGCGTTGAATCAAGCCAAAGCGATCGCGCAAGGGTGAAGTGAGCGACCCAACCCGCGTTGTTGCTCCTACTAACGTAAACTTCGGCAAAGGGATACTGCGAGTCTTAGCCGTTTGACCCTTACCAATAGTAATATCTAAGCGATAGTCCTCCATTGCCGGATACAGCAATTCCTCGGTCATCCTCGACATTCGATGGATTTCGTCAATAAATAAGATATCTCCTTCTTTAAGGCTGCACAGGATGCCCATAATGTCTCGCGGACGCTCTAAGGCCGGTGCTGCCGTAATTTTGCAATTCACCCCCATCTCTGTCGCCAAAATCAGCGACATGGTGGTTTTCCCTAATCCGGGCGGGCCATACAACAAGAGGTGATCTAATGCCTCGTTTCTCCCTTTTGCTGCTTGAATCGCAATTTCCAAAACACTCTTTAATTCTTTTTGCCCAATGTAGTCAGCCAACCGTTGCGGTCGGATACCTTCTTCCTGGTTTCCCGTTTCATCCGCCATTGCCGTTGCCAGCAAAAGGTCTGGGTCTTCTGTCTCAGGTTTCCGGAAATTGTTACGGCGACCCTTACCCTTGGATTTTTTGCTGGACTGAGGTTGCCGATCTGGTTCTTGAGACTGTTGTTTAAAGGAGGTTATCGCCATAATTAAGCCATTCGTTCTGAGTGAGCTTCCTCTAAGCCAGAGAATGATGAGAGCATGGAGGACTACTAACTGAATCGCTAAGGACACTCAAGCCATGCTAGCTAAACGAATCTTACCTTGCTTAGATGTGAAAGCCGGACGGGTTGTTAAAGGTGTTAACTTCGTGGATTTAAAAGACGCAGGCGATCCAGTAGAGTTAGCTCAAGCTTATAACGAGGCAGGAGCCGATGAACTGGTGTTTCTCGATATCACCGCTACCCATGAAGACCGGGAGATTATCATCGATGTAGTCTATCGCACCGCAGAACAGGTATTTATCCCCTTGACAGTGGGCGGAGGGATTCAATCCTTAGAAATGATTAAACTATTGTTAAGGGCTGGGGCGGATAAAGTCAGCATTAATTCCTCCGCTGTGCGTAATCCAGACTTTGTTAACCAAGCTAGCGATCGCTTCGGAAATCAGTGTATCGTGGTTGCCATTGATGCGCGACGCCGTCAAGACCCCAATAATCCAGGCTGGGATGTCTACGTCCGAGGTGGACGAGAAAACACAGGGAAAGACGCCATCTTATGGGCTAAAGAAGTGGAGCAACGCGGTGCTGGCGAACTCCTCGTGACTAGCATGGACGCAGATGGAACCCAAGCGGGGTATGATTTAGAACTGACACGCACCATTGCCGAACAAGTGCAAATTCCTGTTATAGCGTCCGGCGGCGCAGGGACTTGTGCTCACATTCATGAAGCACTCACCGCAGGGAAAGCTGAAGCCGCGCTATTAGCCTCTCTGCTGCATTACGGGCAACTCACTGTATCAGAAATCAAAACCTATCTGGAATCACAGCACGTCCCTGTGCGATTAACGTAATACGAATTTATCCCATTGTTCGGGATGGTTAAATTTTGTTATACCGTGTCACACCACTGTAATCTGTGCAGCCCTCAAAGCGGCTGCTAGAATAGTGGATGCTGTTACATTTCGTAATTTATGTTGATTTTTATTTTAATACTTGATGTCGCTTTAGTGGCTTGGTCACTGCACCTAATGCAGGAAGCCTTCGACACTCAAGAGTTCTCTCTTATGTTAGCTGGCACTCTGGTCGCCATGTCAGCTGCCGCGATGTTAGTGGTTTATTTCTTGATGGGGAGCTATGTTGGCTATCTAACCCACATGGCTCAATCCTCCAGCCTGCTTTATTGAAAAACGCACGTTGCGCCCCTAGGACTTGACGAAGCGGAATTATCGAGCTATCGTAGGATACGCAGCACGGGGTTATAGCTCAGTTGGTAGAGCACCTCAATGGCATTGAGGGGGTCAGCGGTTCGAATCCGCTTAGCTCCATGAATAGAATTAACGAAGAAGCGACCGTTTTTTAACAAGACTGTCGCTTGTTAGTGGTTTTCAGTTCTATCCGTCAGATCCAATCCGGGTTAAGTGGAATGTCACTGACTTCAGGGGAATAGCCCTGACTTACGCAAGAAGTAGTCGTTCTTGATGAAAAAAACCCAGATTGGGGGGTTTCCCCCCAAACCCCCCACTGGGGGACGGAGTGCCTCCCCCAGACCCCCTGCACAAGGGTTGGTTGGTGAGCCAGGATAAGTTTTTAAGTCGAATGGCACTGATTTAAGCGTTTGTAGTAAGCGCTTTAGCGCTTCTGGCACTGAAGTGCCGACTACGAACCGATATTATTGATGTCTTATGTTCAACTCATTTGAGCCATATTCCGCCTAATCCCTACTCCGCTGAAGGCACTGGCGGCTCCTCCTTCACCCGCCGGATGGGGAGATTGGCAATTAAGGCCGTTACTCTTTGATTACTCTCTAAAGAAATTTCTAGTCCCTCGGTATCAATTTCGACATAGCGAGAGACCACTTCCAAGATTTCATTGCGCATCTTCTCAATCATTTTAGGAGTGAGGTCGGCGCGATCGTGGGCGATGACGAGTTGGAGGCGGCGTTTAACTTCCGCCCGACTGTTACTGGCACCAGTCCAGGGGAAGAGTCGTTCTAGAAGTTCGCTAATCATGGGGCTTGTAGGAGGAGTGAATCTGCATTATAGAGGTGGAGAAGGTAGAAGAGTAACTGTTGGGGGTTGTATATGAAGTTGTTTAAATTTCAGAACTTAGGGCGGGTAATGGTGACGCCGCCCCTGCAAAGCTCAACGTTTAACCGCGAAATAGGCGGCGGATACGGCTGATGAGGTTATCGTGTTCTGCCATCAAGTCGAGAAAGGGAATCTTTTCCCCTTCTAAACGCCTTGCAATGTTGTTCATGGCAATTCCAGGCAGGGAAACATGTTCCCCTAAGACTAAGGGTTCGCCCCGGTTGCTGGAAATGATCACCCGTTCATCGTCGGGGATGATGCCGATTAAAGGGACAGCCAGAATTTCTTGCACATCCTGTACCGACATCATTTGATCCGCTTGCACCATTGCAGGTTTTAGGCGATTGACAATCAGGTGAATTTTCTTGATGCCTTGGGCTTCCAGTAAGCCGACAACGCGGTCAGCATCCCGCACAGCGGCAATTTCTGGTGTTGTGACAATCAAGGCTTCTGAGGCAGCCGCGATCGCATTTTGAAACCCCGATTCAATCCCCGCCGGACAATCTACCAAAATGTACTGATACTTCGCAGCTAACAAGCTCAGGAGCTTTTTCATTTGAGCGGGCGTCACGGATTCCTGCATCCGGCTTTGAGCTGCCGGGAGCAGAACAACTCCCTCCTGCCGCTTGTCCTTTACCAAAGCCTGTTCTAAACGGCATTGACCGGCTAGAACATCAATGGCAGTATAAACGACCCGATTTTCCAGCCCTAACAGCAAATCTAAATTTCGCAGTCCAAAATCCGCATCCACCAGGGCAACAGTACGACCACAGCGAGCGATCGCCATCCCTAAGTTAGCAGTTACAGTAGTTTTACCCACCCCTCCTTTGCCAGAGGTGATGACAATAATACGGCTCATGAATTCAACAACAAGTGGGTCTTAGCAAAATCAGTAGCTCTGGCTATGCGAATTCCTTCTGAGGTCACATAAGCCACTTCCGGATAAAACTGCTCCGGTAGCGTCCCTGGTGCCCTTGCTACAGCATCCGCAATCCGTAATTGGGTTGGTTCCATCTGGAGTGCCATGATCCGGCACGCTCGATTGCCATTAGCTCCGGCATGAGCCACTCCTCTCAGACGCCCCCAGATGAAGATATCTCCTGCTGCGATTACTGCGCCGCCCGGATTGAGGTCCCCTAATATAACAATAGTGCCTGGATGACGAATCTCAACACCCGATCGCACTGTTAATTGCAAGTATAGGGGTTCTGTGAGCAATTCGGTCGGTTCAGCAGCCTGGGCTTGAAGAGAATAGGTGGGCGGTTGTTGTTCCACTGAGTAACCAGCCGTAGCCGCCGCTACAGCGGTTTGTCGTCGCGTCGTGTAGACTCGCTGAAGCTGAAGCTGGAGTTCCAACAGAGCATCTGCGATCGCCTGTAGCTTCAGGGCATCCAACAATTGGTCTTGAGCCATCAGATGCACAGGGGTGTTTTCCTGCCAAAAGCGCTCACCGCCATTCAGGCGCTGCTTGAGTTGCTGCCATAGATCAAACCAATTGGCGGCACCGGGCATTTCTGATTCCGGTGGCAAGATTAACTGTAGTCGTTCCCCATCCCGTTTCAAGCGGACTTGGGAGTCAAAATCCACTATCGGGTCGTTTGGGGAAACTGTTGGTATCATTGAGTCACTTTCGGAAACTGTTGATATAGGTAATTGTTGGGCCGAATCAGAAGTCATGCAACAACAGGGTCTTACGTCGGATGAGTCCGACTAAACTAAACGACATCGTACCTTAAGAGCAGGCTTCGGTCGAGAACCTGCCAAGTTTAGAGCGACTTTCCAATGAATAGACTAAAGGCAAACCTCTCTCCTACTCTTGAGAACGGCTTTGATTGTCTGGGGATTAGGTCTAATGATTGGGGTTCATACAACTGAAAACGGCTGTAAGGGGCGCTGACTTGAGAATAATTCACGATTGCGATCGCGTATAGGGAGAAATCACACGACTCGATGGTTGACTTGTTAACAGGATCGAACCATCCGGCAATATTGCCCCACCTAAATCAGCGCCAGTCAAATCGGCTCCTCTCAAATCGGCTCCACTTAAATCCGCTCCTCGCAGATTTGCCTCTCGCAGGTTCGCCTTCACTAGGTTAGCCTCATTCAACTCTGCCCCTCGCAAATTGGCTCTACTTAAGTCTGCCCTGGATAGATTTGCTCGGGTTAGGTTAGCACCCTCTAACACGGTTTTATGCAGCATTGCCTCACTCAAGTTGGCTCGGCTTAAGTCTACATCTATCAGGATTTGTTCGCTCAGGATGACACCCCGAAAATCACGTTCTCCTGCCGCGTACTGCTTCAGCAATTCATCAAGCGGGATTTTAATCGACTTCAGCTTCTCTAAAAGTTGCCTCTTTGCATTAGAGGTGAGAGGTTGGGGTTTGTAATCAGTGGTACGTTCAGAGAATTTCATATCTTTATATTCCCAAGTAATTTATAGATTTAATGCTCAGACTTTTCTTTCCGTTTTCTGTTGAGGGAAATCATCAATAGAGATTGAACTATATCCGTTTAAAACGTGATATAGTATTCAAGAATTTGTGATTGAATTAATTTCTCAATGTGATGCATATCACAGTCTCGAACTGTTCCCTACAGTCCGCTAACCCAAATCAATTCAAGCGTCCAAATTCAAATAAGCCCTTCCCGACAATCAGGATATCGGTAACCGAAGGGGACTAGGAGGTTGGCGTTGGAGACTGAGAACCAATGTGCAATAGGCAATCTCTGAGTGGAAAAAAGTAAGTATAGCACAATTAATTTTTGGGGCACGATTTAATCGTGCCCTTATCTTCTAGTATAGATAAATCTCCAATGCTCTAGCCTCTGCCTTTTTGCAGGAAACGATGGGCGATCGCATACCGTTAGGGTGAATTTGTTCCTACCTGACTCAACCGTTGGTAAGTCGTCGCTAAGGCGTTAGCATCCCCTACATTTCCGGGGAATAGTACCACGGGTAAGTTGGGAAATTGAGGATGGTCAATGGGTGTGCGTACAACCGAGCAACCTGGGATAATTTGACCTAGTAGTCGTGCTGACCTTAAAGCCAAACCTGTACTCAAGACATCATTGGAGGTAATGCCTCCCTTACTAATTAAAAAGCCAATATCGGTCGGCAATCCGCGCACGATATCCATTAATAAGGCTGAAACCGCTACTCCAAACTCTAGCCGTGTTTGCACATCCTTAAAGGTGAGTTCTTGGCGACTGGTGTAAACGACTGGTGTCTTTCCGGCAGAGTGAATCTCTTGGATGCGATCGCACATTTTTGACAACAGTTCACCCCGTTGCGTTTGGGACTCATCCAATAAATGCGACACATCCACCTCGACACCCACCACTCCCGGCGCTTGCAGGAGTCGCTCTAACTGTTGGGTTGTCTTTTTAACGTGAGAACCCACAATCACAGCACCGGGTTTTCCCTGGCGCACATATTGAGCCATATCAGCGGCGGCGACTGGCTGTGGTTGAAGACTTGCCAGCGAGGTTAAGATGCTGGCAGCACTGCGAAATAGGAAGCGTTTACCCTGTGCAGCAGCGGTTAAAATATCGGCTGCAAACTGGTCTAAATCGGTTTGAGTCTCCCCATCGACAACACAACATTGATTAGAAGTTAGGTTCTGGAGGCGCTCTAAGCTCCCCTTGCGGATATCTTCCAGCAAAAATCGCTCAACAGCCTCAGCCTTAATACGACCTTTAGTTTTCTCTTCTACATAATCCGGCAAATAGCTGTGGTGATAGCCAAACACGGAATCTTTGGCAAATTCAGTTTCGTGTACGGGGGTGGGGACGCCATCAATGATCAGGTAATGGATGCTCTCGCGGGTGACACGTCCTCCTTCAAAGAAGGCAGGGACTAGGAAATGAGCGTCAAATGGCCCAACTTCTTCGGCAATTACATCGGTTTCTACGGGATAATGCCCCCGCAGCGTGGAGTCTGAACGACTGACAACCAGGAAATCCTCTATTCCTTCGGCATCTAAGGCGATTTTGAGGTTATGGCAGACTTCTCTGGTTACGTCTGCCGCTTGTTCTGGGGTGAGTGCCCTGGTGTTGGTGAGGACAAAAAAGATGGGTGAGTCATCCCGGAGTCCCAGCCGTAAGGTTTCGACATCCCAGCGCATCAGCAGTAGGCAACTGTGGACGGTTTGGGAACCAGTGGGGTCATCATCCAGAACAATAATTTTAGGGTTTGTGGTCATTTTTTATAGAAGAGTGAGTAAGAATTTCCATCCATATTGAGTTTTACCTGGAAGAGCCCCCTACATCCCCCTTAAAAAGGGGGACTTTCACCGCATCCGGCTTCCAAAAATCACTTGGCTGTCAGGTTGTGAGTTTGCTGGTGGCAGTAGATCATAGAGGTATTCTAAGTTTTTATACGTGTCTTTACCTCCTTGTGACCGAGGGATTCGATGATGAATGTGTAACTCTTCACCGTTGAAATAGTCAATGAATTCAAGAATACGGGTTTTGAGATCAGCAATACTTGTGAAACTGGCACGTCTGAGTTTAAGCAGTCCATAATTAAGTGCCATTTGCAGGCACCTGGGTCAGTGGCGATGGTTTATTGCACATGAGTGATATAGTCTAGTTCTGTACGAGTATCGCCAACCGTGGACTAAATTACCTGTCCACTGACTACATCTGTAGAATCTGTTAGAACAAGCCCTTCATACTCTGGAACTGGAATTGTCGGATTTAGTGGAAGAAGCGACGAGACATCAAAAAGATTAAGGGATTGTTAGCATACATTGTCCGCTAACATACTCTCCACCTTCATCCCTCTCCTGCGTCCCGTGTGCAAACCTGACATGCTCCCATTGAGAACCCCTATATATGGAGAATTTAACCCAACAAACTCTACCTCTCATGAGGTTTATCTATATTTTTAATTCATTAAAGAAAAATAAACAGACTAACTAATAAACGAGGCGACGGGTTCTCCCATTTCATCAAGCAATGAGATTCCCCGCCACGTTGTGAGTGATACTATCCAAGCGCTCTTATCGGTCTGAGTACTCTGACGGATGTTGCTACACCCCGCGAATTCAGCCTTACCGCAATCCGAGAGCCAGCTCTCAGACCCAGCCGATTGATGACTCGCCGACTAATGGTAATGTTTCTAGTTTGACCGTTAGACTGGGCAAACTCTACTGTTTGACCACTAATACTATTGATAGACCCGGCAAGTTCTCCTGCTTGTGTTGCTTGACTTAGCAAGAATGTAGGCGACTTTTGCGCATCTAAATTGATAGCGCTCGCTGGATAGGCTGAGACTGCCGAAATCAACATTGGCAGCATCATGCCTGTGAATAATGCTCTTGTCTGAATCCTCACGCTCTCCTCACTTTTCCGATTCGATAACTCGACACCAACCTAACAACAACAATTTGGGTTGGCAAGACTTTTCCTGTAAAATAATATTTGGATAAAATCTATGTATTATTAGTACTGCTAACTTTTAAAATCATCCGGAAACAAATAATATAATTCTGGAACATGGGTTATGCTTTGGCGATAGAGCAATCATTTTTTAAATATTTTTTTGCCACAAATTAATGAAGGATGCCCAGAAGTAAATTTCAAGTAACAGGCTTAATGCTGCTCGGCTTGAGTTTCGTGAGTTTCCTAGTCAGTTGTCAGTCCCCAACAACGACACACAACCCTGCAAAAAGCACGACGGCAATCAGCCAACGTCAACCTCAGCACCCACAGCCGGCTTCTAAGCAGCCTCCTGTGAAAAAGCCATCGGTTAAGCGTCCCTCTCAGGCGATCAATCCAAAAAGTCTGACGAAGGGTACTCACTTAGTGATTAAGCTGCGCGATCGCCGAGTCTATGTGTATAAGAATAAGAAATTGAAAGTCACTTACCCGATCGCCGTGGGCAAAGCGGGATGGGAGACGCCCACCGGTAACTATAAAGTAATGGATAAACAGCGCAATCCAGTCTGGGAAGAGCCTTGGACGGGCAAGGTCATCCTGGACGGGCCGAATAATCCCCTAGGCTTAAGGTGGATCGGTTTTTGGACGGATGGACGCAACTCGATTGGTTTTCATGGTACTTCTGCCGAAAACTTAGTGGGGCAGGCGGTTTCTCACGGCTGCATCCGGATGCGGAATCGAGATATCGTTGCCTTGTACGAGCAAGTCAAACTAGGTACACCTGTTACAGTGAACCCTTAAGAAAACTCTATTGACATCCTCGCCGTCCTGGAAGGACGACGATTCCTCACCACGCCGAAACCTACGAATAGGAGAACGGTCGCTGAATGGGGTTGACGCTTCACGGATCGTTGCTTGCAGACAAGTCTTACACAATCTCCACGTCCGTTTTAAATCTCGGACTGCCCGCCCGCGATTAAAGTTGATGAACAAAATATTTAGTTTTTTTTAGTGCCTTCAGGTCGGATCGTCCGTTGCCCGAATGGTTCTTTTCCTCTTACTGTCTCAGGCCCGGTTTCACAGCCTATGAGCTGGTATATCGCTGCAAGATGAGGTGGGAATTTCAACCAAAAACATTATACCAAAAGCCGTCCTGGAAGGACGGGGCTTGAATCCCATTATTTGGGTCAAGTTTGAGTTGTCTTCTACCCCTCGGATAATATGTACTCCCAAAGAGCGATCGCTTCAATTTTTCGACGCATGTAGCCTAAACTAAAAACACGGGTTGGCATCTAATTGCTACATTTCAACGTCTCAAAGCTAAGCGGGTGTATATATTAAGTCAGATAACCGATACCTGAAACTCTGTCAGCGGTTGTAAGTCTTGTGAGTATCGAAAACGCTTTACTCGCTTAATTTTGGCTGGCTTAGAGTAGAAGAATTGAAGTGTAAACTACCCGCCACCAAGCTACTCACCTTCGGTTCGATATATCCGCGCTGATTATAATGGGGGTCTCCACGGGGGAAGACAGATGAAAACTCTATTTAAACAGACAAACCCAGATCGACCCCTAGGCGGACGCTACAGAATTATTAGTGAGCTAGGAGCGGGTGGGTTCGGTCAAACCTTTCTAGCCCAAGACCTGCATTTACCAGATCATCCCCAATGTGTTGTCAAACAGCTCAAGCCTCAGGTTAGTGATGCAGCCAGTTTTGAAACGGCAAGACGCCTCTTCGATATAGAAGCGAGAGTCCTCTACAGGCTGGGCGACCACGACCAGATTCCTCGGCT
>NZ_DATNPA010000350.1:0-11282 GCF_036703385.1 Allocoleopsis sp.
TTTGATTTCTTCCATGACTGGCGGTACAGAACAAGCAAAGACGATCAATTTTCGCTTGGCTGAGGTTGCCCAAAAGCACAAACTAGCAATGGGTGTAGGTTCCCAGCGAGTAGCTGTGGAGAATCCCCAGGTGGCTGACACGTTTGCCGTGCGATCGCTTGCGCCTGATATTCTCTTATTCGCTAATCTCGGTGCTGTTCAACTCAACTATAGTTACGGCGTCGATCAGTGCCTGCGTGTCATCGATCTTTTAGAAGCCGATGCCTTAATTTTGCATCTCAACCCCCTACAGGAGTGCATTCAGTCCAACGGGGACACGAACTTCAAGGGAATTATTGACAAAATTCAAATTTTGTGCAATAAAATGCCTGTGCCCGTGATAGCCAAAGAAGTGGGAAATGGCATCTCAGCCGCAATGGCACAGAGGCTGATCGAGGCTGGGGTTGCTGCCATTGATGTGGCTGGAGCAGGTGGCACATCCTGGGCGAAGGTGGAAAGTGAGCGGGCATTCAACGAACAGCAGCGTCGCTTGGGACTAACCTTTGCCGACTGGGGGTTGCCGACGGCGGAGTGCATTGTTGATATTCGAGCCATTGCCCCACAGATTCCTTTGATTGCTTCCGGGGGATTGCGCAATGGCTTGGATGTGGCTAAGGCGATCGCACTAGGAGCCGATATTTCGGGTTTGGCATGGCCTTTCTTACAAGCTGCTGCTGAGTCAACCGAAGCCGTTGATGCCCTAGTGCAGCTGTTGATTGCCGAACTCACGACGGTTCTGTTCTGTACAGGTAACGCGACATTAGCTCAACTCAAGCACTCTAACGCCTTGCAAAAGCTAGCATAAGGGGATAAAGCGTTGGGAATTGCGAATTACGAATTGCAAGTCGAGTTCTTGATTCAAGACTGAGGGTGTAAGGGCACTGCCCTGAAAAAACTCTCCCAACAGTTCAATGCCTAATCTCTACTGACCACTGCCTACTCCTCACTGTAAATGAATCAATTTCTCAAGCAAACTTTTGCAAGCCTGATTGGAAGCGTTGCGGGTCTCATTTTATTTTTTGGTTTAGGGACTGGCGGACTGCTGTTTTTATTAATCGCGGCGGCGTTAAAAGACACGGGTCCTCAAGTTAAGGATAAGTCAGTACTGGTTTTTGACTTGTCTTTAAACATTGCCGATAGTGAGCCGACTTCAAGCACCAGCGATGCGATCGGGGAAGCGCTATCGGGCGATAAGGCCAAAGCGGTTACCCTACGCACGGTCTTAGATACCCTCGACAAAGCACGTCAAGACAAGCGAATTATTGCACTCTACCTGGATGGGAGTCGAACCTCCGGTAGTACGGGGGCTGGCTTTGCAACCCTTAGAGAAGTTCGCGAAGCAATGCAACGTTTTCGAGCTGCTGGAAAAAAAATCATTGCTTATGATGTGGATTTGGGGAAACGAGCCTATTATCTGAGTTCCGTGGCGGATACGATCGTTCTCAATCCGATGGGAAGTGTGGAACTCAATGGCTTTAGTTCTCAACCCATCTTTTATACAGGAGCTCTGGAAAAATATGGTGTTGGTGTTCAGGTGATTCGGGTTGGGAAGTACAAGTCAGCCGTAGAACCGTTCATTCTCAAAAAACTCAGTCCGGAGAATCGACAGCAGACTCAAACCTTATTAAGTACGCTTTGGGGTGAATTTATCACAACGGTTGGGGCAGAACGCAAAATCCCTCCTCAGCAGTTGCAGGCGATCGCCAATACTCAGGGAGAGGTGATGGCATCAGAAGCACGTCAACGCCGCTTGGTAGATCGAGTCGCTTATCTGGATGAGATAGTCGCTGACCTCAAAAAGCTAACAGATAGTGATGAAGAGGATAAATCGTTCCGACAAATTTCTTTCACCACATACGCTAAAGCTGAGAGCAAAGACTTCAAGACACGTAGCTCAAAGAATAAGATTGCCGTCGTGTATGCCGACGGTGAAATCGTTGACGGACAAGGCAGTGCCCAGCAGGTAGGGGGTCACAGCTTTGCCAGACAGATACGCCAAGCGCGACATGATGAAGATGTAAAAGCGGTGGTACTGCGGATTAATAGTCCTGGTGGTAGCGTTACGGCATCCGAGGAGATTCAGCGCGAGGTGCTTCTGGCTAACAAAGAGAAGCCAGTGATTGTATCAATGGGCGATTATGCGGCTTCCGGCGGTTACTGGATTGCAACAGGAGCTAAGCACATTTTTGCAGAGCCGACTACGATTACAGGCTCCATCGGCGTTTTTGGTTTGCAGTTTAATATTCAAAAGCTAGGAAATGATAATGGCATTAGCTGGGATGTTGTCAAAACCAGTCAGTTTTCCGATAGCACGACGATCTCACGCCCCAAGACGCCTCAAGAATTAGCGATCGCTCAAAAATCAGTTAACCAAATTTACGATCAGTTTCTCAACAAGGTAGCACAGGCTCGGAAACTGCCGAAACAAAAGGTCGCACAACTTGCTCAGGGACGTGTCTGGTCAGGTCAAGCTGCCAAGCAATTGGGTTTGGTTGATCAGTTTGGGGGTATTACTGATGCGATTCAGTATGCTGCGGGGCAAGCCAAGCTTGGGAATGATTGGGAAGTGGAAGAGTACACAGAATCTGGAAGCCTGGAGGAACGGATTTTGAAAAAGCTACTCGGTAAGGTTAGCGCCCGAAACACCAAGCTGCCTGATCCTCTCACCGCTGAATTTATAAAATTACAAGAAAATTTGGCGATTTTCAAAACTCTAAACGATCCTAGAAGCATTTATGCTCGTTTGCCTTTTAACTGGCGAATCGAGTGATAGAATGTCCGGCAATATAACCTTAATATGTGGGGAGTTTGTAGTCAGGATTTTAGTCCTCCTATGAGGGACATAATTAATCACCTACTACGAATAGGATTTTATTAAGGGTAATTAACCGGACATAATAGGATTCAGCCAACAAAGGGTAAAACCTGATGGGGTCGGGCTTGATTGCGGTTAGAATCTAAACGTTGTGCGAAGAGTCCCTACCCAGAGAGCGTCATTTCTATGATCATGTTCGGGGTTGAGAATCACAAAGAAACCGGGAGTAATGTCGATGTTCGTGGTTAGACGATAGCGATAGAATGCTTCTATGTGGTAAGACGTATTTCTGTTTTCACGACTGCTAAACGTGTTGTCGGTCACTTTGGGGGGCATTCCCACCACAACCCCAAACAAGCTTCCTTTTTTTCCCAGGTCAGGAAAACCTAAGGTCACAGCCCAGTTCCAAATGTCTGCATGGCTACCTTGATTAGGGCCAGATAGAGCCTGAGCATAGGTATAACCCGCCCAGCCTGAAACCGTAAACTTAGGACTAATACGCCAACTCGTTTCTAGTCCGTAAGCCTGGGCTAAAGTAGCCACTCGGTTAAAGGGTCTGCTGGCGAAAGCACTGCCGATACTGCCTGTGGTATTAACATTGTTACCCGGAGCGTAGTAGTTAACGTAGGTTAAACCCACACTCAGCGCTGGACTGGGCTGAAATGTTAACTGAGCCATTGCTCCCGATTGTCCATCGAACAGCCCAGCTTTTTCATTCGGGTTACTGCCATTCGTGGCTCGATACGCTAAAGAAAGACTGAGAGCATCGCCAAACTTCTGGGTAATCCCAATACCTGTCCCTTCAGCAAGTCGATAGATGGAGTGAAATCGACCGAATCGAGAAATGGAGCCAGTAGCATCACTTTGCAACAACGGATTGAGCGGATTTGCAAGATTTTCAGAGCCGTAGGCGTTGGCAATTAGCGAAACCAGAGTCTGTTTAGTCAGAGGAAACTGATAGTAAAGGTCATCGATTTCTACATTATTGTCATTATTGCCATCAAACGAGAGCCGCGTCATATTAGTGTCGGTAGCCGTATTGAATGGCGTGATGTTTCTGGCTTGCAAACGGACTCGCAAGCGGTCTTTTCCCGTGAAGGTGGTGTCAAAATTCAGGCGAGTGCGATTGGCAAGGATAGTGTTGACCTCTAAGTCACTCCCGCCAGGTTTTTCATTGCCAAAGACATCAGCGATCGCAAAAATCGCTTCACCGTTGAGCTTTGTGGTTGTGGAAAACTGATGGTCTTCCAAGAAGGCTACTCGTCCTTCCAATTGATCCACTCGTGTTCCCAATGCGGTTATTTCCGTTCGGAACTCATCAACCAGCCGTTGCAATGTTTCTAAGTCTTGCTGAGTGACGAAGCTTTCCGTACTGGTCCCTATCAAGCGCTCAATTTGCTGCAAACAACTATTCACACCCGCTGCAAATTCATAGCGAGTCATCGCTCGATTGCCGCGATAGGTGCCATCGGGATATCCAGCGATGCAACCGTAACGTTCCACAAGACTGCGCAGCGCTTCATACGCCCAATCCCCAGGAGAAACATCTCGTAACTGAGAGACATTAGTCACTTGGTTGAGAGCATCTTCACCGCTGTTGCTTTCAAGCTCGGCTGACTGTAGCGTCTCCAGGATTGAGTCTGTAGTGTCTTCTCTCTTCTCTACAAGGGCTTGAGCGATGGACGTATCTGTACCTAAACCTGTCAAGCTGTCTGAAGTCTTGATCAAGTATTCGTCATCGGGGACAAAATTGGGATTGGAGCGCTGAGTTTCCGCTACTTCCTGGTTGTTGTTGACATTCCTCAATCCCTGTTCTGTAGAAGCCAGAGCCGATGTCTGAGAACCGTGCTCGGTGACAACTTCTGTCTTCTCCAAAAATTCTTGAGCTACCAGTGTATTGCTATTAAATAGCAATAGTGTGTTACAAACAATGAAAATTTGTTGAAATGAGCAGGAGAGTAATGTATGCCACAGATTTAAACTAGAAGTTTTCTTGAGAAACAGACTAGACAAGGAATTTACCTCACACCAAAAACACTAAACTTGAATCAACCAAGCGAATCGACTAACATGGCTTCGAGGAAGCCTGTTACTGTCAGCTCGGATAATTGGATGTTCTAAATGCTGAATCTGAAAGCGTTAGGGAACTCGTGCCATAAATTTAACCGCCTCCTTCGCAGCGGTCAGTTTCTATGAATTTTCGTCCAGGTTAACGAGAATTAGTACTAATAGAATGTAAGTCTATTAGTATTTATTGTCAATAAGTTGCAAAATGCCCTCTTAATGGGGCTGGAAAAGCTTTGAAATATCGAGTACGACAGGCTTCAACAAAGCGCATAGACAGGGAGAATGGGAGATAGAGGCAGCCATTGGATTAAGCTGTCGCGCCTTCAAGTTGCACTTTATGAACGGGCAAGATGCCCATCCCACAAGAGTTTCAGAAATTTGATTATGCTAAATTGAACGCCTGTTAGCTTAGCTCGAAGCTGAAGAGCGATCGCAGCTGATAGCAAAAGGTATACTTGGGTCAAACAGCTGGGCGAAGTGCAAGCGGATTGACGAGTCAACCAAAATTCAGTAAAAATACGGTTACATTTGGCTGAGAGATAGGTAAAGTAGATAAGAACCCCAATTAAGAATTTACACATCTATCTATGGGTATAAAAAACAAGCGCCTCCTGATTCTGATTGCAACCTGTAGTATCGCTGGAGTTGTTCTCGGAGGGACTACGAGCTGGGCATCAACCAATCAGTGCTTGCAAGCCAAGAATCTCACCAATGAGTGCCTAACCCAAGACCCAGTGACCAAGACCATTCAGGGGATGAGTGTTGGCTTATTAGCCGGCGCTGGTGCGGCGGTTGGTGCTGCTTTCCAGATGAAGCGCCAGTAACGGCTTTGGGGATTGAGTTGAAGCTTATTAAGGAAAGCAGTTGAAGGTTAGAACGCATCAACCTGCTTTCCTGGAAAAAGTTCAACGTTCAACTTGCTAAGTTTCAACTCTTCTTCCCAGCCTTTAGCTCTCAAAAGCGATAATTGCGAACCCACTTTTTTGAGCCTTGATTGACCCGCGCCCAAAGGCTTACTGGAACACCTTCACCTTGGGCACTTACTTTAATTTCCATCACAATTGGCGGTTTCGGTGGTGGCTGGCTTGGCTCAGTTGGCTGTAATATTTGTATTTGAGGCGACCTGTTAACATTGTCTGGACGAGCTGCACGCAAATCAGCGTTAATCTGCTCCCGTTGGTCTTCAGGGATGTAATAAGTTTCCAATCCATACTGAATAAACCCATGCTCAGCCAAACCTTTGAGGGCAACCTGATTAGGGGGTAATTGAGAGGGAAAATTACGGCTAAGGGCTATAGGTTTCCAAGTTTGTGGCAGTTTACTTGAATTCGAGGACGTTGGTACTTTCGGTGCTTGCAAGATGACATAGAGTTGAGTACCCGGCTTGATAAAGGTTAGCTCCTTCCCATTAGCCGGATTCTTAGGCAATTCATTCCAACCTGGAAGCTTACGTAAGTTCTCCTGAATCGAGATGTCATATCTCAGTGTCTGGGAGTAGCCCCGCAATAGTTCGTAGGGGTCTACGGGTACAGTTTGGAGGATGACGGTTTTGCCAGTTAGTTGAGTGTATACGGCTTGGGCTGGCACACCAAGAATTAGCACGGTTTGAAACAGAAGGGGTACCCAAAATCGCCAGATGGGTAGGGGACGCGGAGATTCAGGTAAGGCAGGGGGAGATTCAGAGGTAGTAGTCATTAGCTGAAACTTGAAACTTGGCAGGATGAAAGTTTAACCTTCTAATCTGAGAAATAAGGCAGAAAACAGACGGCACCGGAGCTTTAGTGAGGAGGCAGAAGTGATAAGAATTGTCATTCCTAGCCTGCGGCAACGCTACGCGAACGTTGTGTACTTGCGTTCATGGGCGTCTAACTTCATAACCATCAACCTTCAACCATCAACCTTCTAACCTTCAACCCCTAACCTCTGATTATTCGGACGTAGCGTTCAAACCACAATCCGGCAGCAATAACACCAAGACCGCACAGGAACAAAACTAAGGATTTAAACAGTAAGTCGGTATTATACTCTAGCATTCGACTAAAAATTTGTAGAGTTAGTAGCAGCATTCCACCCCAAAATAAGCGCCGTTGGCCCTGTGCCAATCCCTCACGAATTAAACCAACGGAAAGCAGAAATAGGAGCAGGTTGAAGACTAACACAGCAACTGCCGAATTCCTACCCATACTTAGATGCCAATAAGGAACTAAGGCGCTGATGGCAATGAGCATCCCTACGAAGCTAGTTGTCAGATTGACTCGACGCAACAACAATAGTCGCAGCCATTCCCAGAGAGCTAAGCTGCTTAAAATCAGGATGTCGATTTGCAAAGGCAACGGTAGTTTTGAACTAACTTCAACTGAGAAATCTGATGAAGTGTTCCATATACCCAGGAATGATAAGACATAAAACAGAAGACTGAGGAAGGTTATAGCCAAAGTGCGGGCTATGCTATCGAATGATTTGGCTGTTGGTGGAATTTTCCCAAGGTTCCACAGGGAATCATGATAAGCCCATAAAAGTGCAGGGGGTAAGCCACAAGCGATCGCACTTATCCAAGCTGAAGAACCCAGCACATTCAGGCGAAATAAACTCGCTTCTAAGGAAAAAACCATCGCCAAAAGAGCGATGCGAAAAATCCAGCGTGATCTGCACCAGTAAGCTAGAGGAATAAATAGCAAACCCCCCAAAACGGGCATATATTGCACCATCAGCTGTGACCAAGACAACTCTCCTGTCACCCCAGAGTCTGATGATCCCCACAAAAAGGTTAAATACCCTAATCCAATTAAGAGGGCTGAGAGCATTCCCAACAACGTCAACCGTAGGCAATAAGCCATTGCTAAAACGCCCAAACCCCAAACGAGATACAACTGATAGAGCAGCCCACTCTGGTGAAACATTTGGGACATCAGAGCCATATTCGCTCCCAGCACTAATGCTCCCAAGAGTAGTAATATCTCTCCCAAACGGCGTTGCCATCCTTCAGTTGGGCGTCGCCATAGGTAGAAGCCAGCTGTATTGGCACCGACAAACCCACTCAGCAGCAAAGTAACCTTCAGCCCCCGTGACAATTCTTGCCAGTTGGCGGCGACAAAGGTAATGACGCCCAAGCCCAAAAGTACACTGCCCAGCCCCAGTAAAATCACGACAAAGCGGTTACGGACAGCAGCTTCAATCTCACTAAATTGGTAACGTTGGGATAATTGTTCGTACACAACATCATCAATTAATCCCTCAGTGCGCCACTGTTCTGCTTCTTGACGCAACTGGCGACGAAATTTATCGGAAAGCATAACAACCTCGGCTCTCTTCTCTCGCCCGTGCAGGCAGACCTAATCCATTATGAGATGTCGGAGCATACCTCCAAGCCGCAGGTTAGGCTGGAATGACTATCCCGCCCTTGAATCGTTGGTTTCACGAACAAACAGACTCTTCTGGCGAGGCAATTGTAGAGATAGTCCAGGCTTTGAAGGGAATTGAGCCAGCGGCGGCAAAGAAGTTTGTCGAATTGTATTGATGAAGCTGAAGCTTTCCCCGCTGAGTCAGGCAGGCTGATCAGTCGGACAGGATAACTCACTAATAGAGCTTTCATTTCCACCAATTCATCATCAATGTCACTCTCTGATATTGCCGTTTGGCAACTCACCTGAGTCTGTTAGTGTGAAAGGCTATACCTCTATTCCTAGAGTTCCCTCGAAAAACACAGTTCTAACAAAGGAACTCCATAAAATTTCCGACAGTAGGAAGCGATCGCGCGTTTCGACTCAAAAGGATTTTTAGCATAGCCTCCTGTCGGTAGGAACTTATCAAGACAAAAGGAGGTCGTTTGCCTGCGCCGGAGTTCAAGTCACCTCAATGGCTCACCCAATCTGGTGAAGGTGTTTGTGGATAAGACAGAAGAAAATCGACTAAGGGCTGTCAGACTTCTCTTTTAGACTTCAATTCTTATGATGCAGAAAAAAATTAATTTTCCTCCTATTATTTACCTCCTAGTTCTTGCTCTTGCAGGTAGTGGTAGCTATTGGTTATTAACAAAAAAATCTACACCGTCTTCAGAAGCCATAGCCCAAACAACACCCATATCGAAGCCGACGCCACAAATCATCGTACAACCGCAACCCGTAAAAGCGTTACCCGGTCAGTTGGATACAGTGCCGATGTTTAATAGTAATAGCCCGGAATGGGTAAAGACTGAAGGGATTTTACTCTCTACTTTTCCCTCAACTGGAAAAGCTGTACCGACGGCTCATCTTAATTTTCCGTTTCAGGGGCGATTTGATGTATTTATCCACCACCAAACTCACACTCCCAAGGATTTGCAGACATTCTATTTAGGAGTAATGCTGCACAATCCTGGAAAACAACCTGTAGCGGTGGATGTGTTGCAGGCGGCAACTTATTTAACACAGGACGCACCGTATATTACCTTACCAACCTATCAGGAGAATCCGGAGAATACCGCTTATGCTGGCCCAGGCGATCGCGCAGTGCATGACGTACTCCAAGGTAAACGACAGGCTGATTCTCCGGCAAAGTTGGTGATTCCACCAGGTCAAAGTCGGATGTTGTTGAATCATCCTACACCTGTGCGGAATTTAGAGAAGCCGATTAATGGGCGATCAGCTCTGATGCGGCTTAATAGTAGTGGCAGGGTTTATGCTGCTAGTCTGACGATGTTTGCTAAGAAAAATCCGGATGGAAGCGACAAGGCACCCACTCTCGAAGAATGGCAAACCCTCCTGAATACAGGTAGTTTAGCAGGGCCACGCGATAAAGCTCCCACTCCCCCAGAGCAAACCAGTGGTCAGCTGATTTATGGTCGTGTTGCAGGTGTACAGCAAGGTTCCAAGTGGCAAGCACAGCTAGTTGATAGTCCCGGTGCCAAGGATTTCACCATTCCCCAATCAGGTCAAGCGGTTTCCTATGTCCTCAGCACCCTTCGCAGAGGTAGGTTGGGTACCAATCAAAATCAGACGGCACGGATGCTGGTGCGCTATCCGGACACAGCCTATGAATCTCACGGGAACTATTGCGTTGAATACAATCTCAGCTTGCCTTTCTACAATCCCACCGATAAACCCCAGACTGTTACTCTAACGATTGAAACACCCTTAAAGGAGGATAAATTGAGCCGAGGGGGGCTACTGTTCCAGAAACCACCTCGCGATTTTCCGTTCTTGCGAGGTAGTGTTCGATTGCGTTACAAAGATGAGCAGGGTAAGGAAAACACGCGCTACGTGCATTTGTGGCACCGAACAGGTCAGGTGTTGGAGCCATTAGAGACGTTGATGATACCTCCGGGTAGCCGTAAATCGGTGCAAATAGATTTCATTTATCCTCCTGATTCAACGCCTCCACAGGTGTTGACCGTGAGAACACAATAGGGAGGGTATTAATAAATAGGGGCACGACATGTCGTGCCTCTACAGGTAGGCCGTCTCCCGAACTTTTGTTTAAGAATAATAGAGCTTTCAGATCAAGACCAATTCTTTTCGCCAGCCCTCTATATAGAGAAACTTTTCCTGCTTGGTCTTGATATTTTTGAGGTGTTTTTTAACTGTATCGATACAAATGAACAATTCAGCTGCTATTTCCTTTCGGCTGTAGTTAGCGCGATACAGTAACCAAACTTCGGCTTCGCGGGGAGTCAGACCATACTTTTCAATTTCAGCGATCACTAAACTCTGAAGAGATTGATAGCGGTCTTCAAGAATGACTAAGAGACAGGAATGAGGAATTTCTTGTAACTCAACCCATTGCACCCGTATCCGAAAAATTCTTGATTTATCTGTCTGAATCTCAGACTCGATCATTAACGACGGATTGGGGTACAACTGGCGGCTTTCAAGCAAAGATTGACAAACACGCCAGATTGATTTGGGTACCGAATTAGGTTGTGACTTATTGTGGGTGATTTCTTCACAAATTCGTTGAGCCAGGTCATTGGATTGAATCCACTCTCCTTGTTCACTCACAATCAAGATGCCGTCTATAAAGCTATCAATGACTTTTTGATGGAGGAAATTGTCTGATTGCCTAGCTTGAGGAAATGAGTTTTCTAAAGTATTAATTGAAGGATGAATTCCAGGGTTTTGCGTAAGGTGCATAAGTCTTTAGCGAAATGATTAAATAGCAGAGTAGGCTTGATAAAAAGAGCGGCTTTAAGGACTTCGCTGTGAACTAAAGTGGCACCCTGGAGACTATGGCTAAATTTGAGCGAAAGAAACGTGATGCTACTGGCAAACATCCAGTTTGGTGATGTCTCTATACAACTCATCACCTTTTTCTTGGCTATTTATGCAAGCGGTGTAGTTAAAGGGAGCGATCGCATGGAGTGCAGCACCATCATGCGATCGCTCCA
>NZ_DATNPA010000351.1:0-11630 GCF_036703385.1 Allocoleopsis sp.
AGACGGTCTTATCCGCATCATCTGGTCAAAAACCCGTAACTCCCATGGCTGCAAAAGTCCCAGTTGGCGCACTTCTAACAAGAGGATAGTAACCACTATGCTAGTGATTGCCACAGTTTGTACACTAGCTAAGCTTGATAGATAAGTCCAAAACCTGGAAGTGGAAGTCGTTTTCGCCATCACTACCCTCCCATTGCTTTTTGGAAAACATCCTTCACCCGTTCCCAGGGCACCACGCGCAGCACGACCAAGATCATCGCAGTAAGGATGACTAACCCGGTAATCCAGCTTTTAACTTCGTCTACAGTTCCGCCAATGAATTTAGCTAAACTACCCAGGCGAACCGGGATATCCCAAACTAACCAGCGCAACGGATGCCACCACTTATGATGGAATTGGTTTTGAGGCAGGCGTTGAGCTTCCTGCTCAAACTGCTTCCTAGCCCAGTCCGCATCTCGATCTAGTTGTCTAGCCTCCCACAAGCAACGCCCTGCCAGTTGCAGCAAATAAGGATGCCGCCCTGCCCACTCGATAGCTAGTTTCTGTTTTTCTTCTCTCAAGGCAGCTTCTTCACCAGACACGGTAGTTTTAGGCAAGCGCACTAAGTCCATAGCTTCTGCTTCTGTGAGTCCCCCTAAAGCCAGAACGCTACCCAGATTGAAGAAAGAAGAGGTCAATTTATGCTGACGGCTGTAAATATCCAGTCTTTTATGAGAAGCCATCACCAGCATCAAAGCATTGCGATCCATCAAGGATCGCAGGTTGTCGTAAAAGCCGTTATCAAATTCTTTGGGGTTCTCCAATAACTCTTCAAACTTATCCAAGCACAGGACAGGCAGAACATTCTGAGACTTCCACGCATCTATTGCCGCAGAAAAAGTCTGCCTATCCAGCAGCCCACCATTTAACGGGGTAGCCAAAGCCAGGTTAGCTTGTACTGATGGTCGTTTCAGCAACTCTTGAGCTACAGCACGATAAAAACTAGTTTCCTGCCTACACTGAACCCCTTGTAGCGATAGGTAAATCACCATATAGTTGCTGGGAGTTTTACCGTAACGCTGTACGCGCTGTTCATAAGTTAAGAAAAAGTAAAAGAGCAGCGAGGATTTCCCGATTCGATGTTTCCCAACAACATTGATACTAGTTGGTTGAGCAGCAGCCATGCGTGAGGTAATAAAATCCAGTTCTTCTGTACGACCAACAAAAAATTGCGGGTCAGTAATCATCGAACCAGCAACAAAGGGGCAGGCAGGAAGTGATGAGGTCATGGATAAGTTTTAAAATAAGTTGAAAAGCCTTATTTGTAGATACTTCAGAACAATTGACTCAGCGTCTGAAGACTATTGCAGTTATTCTGCGACCAGTCTCGAAAGTGCATCGCCAACTATAGCAGTTCTCAATAGGGTAGAACATGGGATAAGGGCATGAAATGTCATAACCCTATGAAAGTCCGAGTATTCCACTCAATTAAAACTCGCTATATTCCTTTTCTTCATCTTCACGGTTTAATTTTCCTGAGAATAGCGATTCAAAAGTACTGATATCCCACAAGCTATTCTGTTGTCTGGCAACACCTCATCTCTTGATAAGTACTGTTGTGGAATGCTTGTAAGGGCGCAAACTTACGAACATCGCTATTCCTTAGCGAACACTCCAGCACTCTGGTTCCAGCACCCAATGACTATTTCAGCCTGCCTGATAGTAACATGATTAGTGCTTTGGCAAGGGTGTGATACTCATCTGGTGTATTGTACAGCTGAGCTGAAATCCGCAATATTTGATGGAATGGATTACTCCAGGGAATAATCGGTACCTCAATCTTGAAACGCTCGAATAACACATCCTGAAGTATCGGCCATTCTCGCGATCGCTGTTTAGCGAAGTCAGAGGTCTGAGTATCGAAGGGCACAGCTAAAAGCGATCGCCCTGTTTCCTCGTCCAAACATAACTCCTGCGGCAAAGGTACAACAGCCATCGATCCAACCATCTCATCAGGACACGGTGGCGACACACTCAACGCTTCACACAGGACTTGCCTTGCGAAAAGAGCCTTTGCGCGATTGTCTTCCATCAATTCCAACCATCCACCGGGTAGCAGGGAACCGAGGAAGCGAATGGCTTCGGGGACGCACAGATAGGCGGTGGGATCGTCCGTACCCATCCAGTCAAACTCTAAGTGGAAGCGCGACTTATCAGTACGGGGTGAATTAGCGCCATGACTAATGGTTAAGGGACGAATTGCAGATTGGCGATCGCGCCGAACATACAGAAATTCTGCTCCTTTGGGAGCACATAACCACTTGTGGCAGTTGTCGGTATAATACGCTACTCCATCTCCTGCAAGTTCAGGGGCACTATCCCTGGGGCATGGGCACCATCTACTAGCGTATCCACTCCCCGCGCCGCTAGCTCACTAATTCTTGCTCCATTTGCGATCGCCATCGTTGCTGTGATTCTAGGACTGGCAAAGGGCAAGCACCATAGGAACCATGATTGAGAAAGCTTACAGTTGGGTCAAGCGATCAGAACTTTGCCCAGCGGTTGGGTTCACCTGGAAAAGGCGCATTGTCAATCATTTATTCTCTGTGGCTGAGCGGTAAAATATCGGGTGAGTTGCAGCGGTGCGATCATTGACAGCACTAGCTATCTTCGTCACAGCTCCATCAGGAGAAAGCGGATTGCTAAAACCCCTGAACTCTTCTAAAACTTTAGAAACTCCCCAGGCCGGATTCGAACCAGCGACCAATCGGTTAACAGCCGACCGCTCTACCACTGAGCTACTGAGGATTGTGTAGCTAACCTTTGTCACGATTATCAATCATACCGATCAAAAATAGAATTTGGCAAGCCCTTTCGCAAATTTTAGTGAAAATACGGATGGCATCGGCTTGAAAATCTTGGTATGTAAGGTAGAGCTATCCTATTTGTGTCCTTCTATCTCCTCACCTGTTATGCTGACGCATCACCGCAAGCCCGTCTGTCTCTCCCTCGTGTCTACTGATCTGCCTGTTTGGTCTACTGTCGAAACCGCAGCTACGCTCTATCAGAAAGACCAAAATCGGTTTCATCTGCTTCTGAGCGAACCTGTCCCTCCGGAGTGGGAACCGGAAGCGACAGCGGTTCGGGATACCCATACACCGAAGCAAAACAATCTCCGGCTCTTGTGGATGGAAATCTCGCCCTACCGCGTGATTATGACCATGCAAGGCAATGGTAAATTGAGTTACCGCCACTTTTGGGAGCAAGGAGTTTACGGCGTTAACCGTTATTGGTTGCAAAGCGACGCCCTTAAAGGGCACGAAGCGTTTCGCCTGCGAAATTATACTCGGAGTTTAAAGTTAGAGGGTCGCCCCTTACCGCAACATCTGCGATTGGAATATGAGCTATGGTCAGAAAGGGTTCAGTTGGGTCGCTATGTTTTGAATCTGGAAATTCATCATTAGCAAGACGCCTCAAACAGTAACGGTAAGTCTGAAACAGAAGTTACCTGAGAAGAGTCAATCGATACAAAGATTTTAGATTGAATGGCACTGACTTAAAAAGAATGTCACTGACTTAAGAATTTTCCTTGTTCACCAACCAACCCTTGTGCAGGAGGTCTGGGGGAGGCACTTCGTCCCCCAGCGGGGGGTTTGGGGGGCATCGGGGCCCCCTCTGGGGTTGGGGGGAAGACCCCCCAATCTGGGTTTTTCTCAAAGAACGACTACTTTTTGGTTAAATCAGTAACATTCATTTTAGATTGACCTCGCCGTCGCGGACACAGCACAGTGAGACTTTTAGATGCCTTGGGCTTACAAAGAACGGGGCATGAACCCCAAAATTTTTTAATCCAAAATCCAAATTCTAATATTGCTAGTCAAGCTTTGAGCGTTTGAATTCTAGTTTGTGGCGTCTGGCAGCGCTCACAATAGATTCGAGCGACCGTATCTTTTGGATTAATGCTCAAAACGGCTTCAAACTGTTTCGCCGCTTCTCGAAAACCCTGCTTATAGTAGTAAAACAATCCTTCTTCAAACATTGCTTTTGTGGCTAATTTGTGCTTTTTAAGTTCGGGTTCATCCCCATCAAAGACTTCAAAGACTGCCACAGCTTTTGATTTTCCCTTTACGGTCGTCTTTTCAATAAAGCGAATACAATACTCCATTGGGTTGTGCAACCGCGCCAATGTCTGCTGAGAGATTAATAGCGATACCCGATAAAACTTCGTTAACCCTTCTAAACGGGAGGCTAAATTCACATCATCACTAATCACGGTGCCATCCATCCGACTTTGTCCCCCAACTGTTCCTAGCATCAACGAACCCGTATTGATGCCAATTCCGATAGAGATGGGCAGGTAATCCGATTGAATGCGCTGTTGATTATACGCCGTGAGACGTTGCAGCATGGCAATGGCAGCTTTGACGGCATCATCCGCACTCCCACCAAACAATGCCATAATCGCATCGCCAATGTATTTATCAATAAATCCCTGATTGTCGATAATCGCTGGTTCCATGCGGGATAGATAAGCATTGATAAATTGAAAATTTTCCTGAGGGGTCATCCGTTCGGAGAGAGTGGTGAAGTCGCGAATATCGGAAAAGAGAACGGACATCTCCTGCTGGACTTGGTCACCTAATTGGACATCGACCAAGCTTTTTTTATCTAAAAGCTGTAAGAATTGACGCGGCACAAACCGTGAAAAGGCTTGGTTGAGTTGAAACAGTTCATTTGTGAACCTCATTCGCTCAGCTTCGGCTTGCTTGCGATCGGTGATATCCTCAACAAAGCCCTGATAATAAAGCGGTTCCCCAGCTCCATCATAAACAGTACGGGCGTTCTCACTAATCCAGATGAGGCTACCATCTTTGCGACAGACCATTGACTCAAACTTTGATACCCCACCGTGCTGCTGCATTAAAACCACGAACTCAGCATGACGGTGCGGATCAACGTACATCTGATGTTGGATGTTCGTGATAGTTGCCATTAACTCTTCCGGAGAGTCGTAGCCATAAATTTGCGCGAGGGCAGAATTGGCACTGATATAACGTCCATCCGGGGTGGTCTGAAAGATACCTTCCAGGGCATTTTTAAAAATACTGCGATACTTCTGTTCTGCTTTTTTAAGCGCTTCTTGTGATTGTTTACGTTCCGTAATGTCTTGAAGCGTATTGATGGCATAAGCAATATTGCCTTTGGCATCGTAGATAGGTGTTGCCCAAACTTCTACGGGAATAATTTTGCCGCCTTGGTGGACTTCTAAATCGTCAGCCGTTGCACTCACTCCTTTCAAGGCTCGCACGATAGGTAATTCATTAGGGGGATACTCCTGGTTAGTGCCTGCTTTATAGACCTGATAAACCTCTGGCAACTGTTCGCTGGTGGTACCGGGAACAACACCTTTGCCGAAAATCTCTTTGGCTTTCTGATTAATATAGTAAAGTTTGCCCTCGGCATCTAACACACCTACACCCACAGGCATCGCCTCTAAAAACTGTGCCAAGCGATTCTCATTTTCGTGGAGTTGAGCAATCAGTGCGGCTTGCTCACAATTTAATTTTTCCAACGCCTGATTCATCTTCTGAAGCTGGGCGTTTTGTTCAGCTAGCTTTTTATCCTGAAGATAACTATTGACAGCTTCCTTTACCGTCAATATCAAGTCTTCGGCCTGCCAAGGTTTGGCAATATAACGATATAATTTTGCATAGTTGATTACATTCGCCACCGCTTCCAAATCAGCTTGTCCGGTCAGCATAATTTTGATAGTTTTTGGCGAAATTTCATGAATGCGCTTTAAAAGTTCATCTCCTCGCAGAGTAGGCATGAGATAATCGGAAATGACTAAAGCAACTTCATACTCATCGTCTAGTAATTCTTCTACTAGCTCTAACGCCTCTTCACCCCCTTCAGCGATTTCAATCATGTAGTCATCACCGATGGCTCTCTTAAGCTGTATTTTTAGACTATCCAGGATTGTAGATTCATCATCGATACAAATAATTACGGGTCTCCTCATAGCTCTGATAAACCCGCTCGAATCGTGCCAATCAATTCCTTCCCATCCCAAGGCTTTTGTAAGCAAGCATGTAGGCTAGCTTGTTCCTTGGCTCGTTCAATGGCAGAGTCATCGGCTTGACCCGTCAACATAATTTTAAGAATTTCAGGATGATGTTTGTGAACCTGAATCAGAAATTCATCTCCCTTGACTCCGGGCATCAACCAATCTGAGACGATGACAACAATATCGGTATTATTGTCTTGAAGCTCCTCAATAATCTCCATCGCTTCATCAGCGCTTTCAGCAATTTCATAAATATACTGATCATGAAACTCATTTTTGAGTTGAATTTTGAGACTATTCAAAACTACAGCCTCATCATCAACACACAAAATAACTGGCTTAGACATGGTATTTTTTTTCCTCACTTATATTAATAGGAAGGGATATGATAAATGTTGTTTGACCCGGCACTGAGTTAACTTCAATTGTACCTTCATGTTTCTCAATAATCTTTTTGACGATATCTAATCCCAATCCACTCCCTTCCCCTGGAGGCTTCGTGGTAAAAAATGGCTCAAAGATTCTCGGTTTGATTTCAGGAGGAATGCCCTTGCCATTGTCAGTGATGCTGATGAGTACCCACGCATCTTGCTGTTTCACCTCAATGATTAAGCTCCCCCGATTGTCCATTGCCTGCAAAGCATTGTGGACAAGATTCGTCCAAACTTGATTGAGTTCATCAGGATAACAAAGTACAGGTGGCAACAACTTTTCATAGTTTCTGATGACTTCTACTCCTTGTTTTAGTTGGTTGTGGTAGAGAGTTAAGACTGTTTCAATCCCATCAGTGATATTGACTTGTAGCTTTTCATTTGTAGCGTCATATCGAGCATAGCTTTTGAGAGCAAACACTACTTTTGCGGCTCGTTCCGTTGCAGTACTAATCGTTTGAGTACTTTTTTTTAAAGTAGCAAGTCGATAAGCTATATTTAAGATTGTTTGACTATTCGAATCTTGAAAAAGAGGGAAAAACGTCTCAACTTCCTCATAAATACCCATGTCAACTAGAGTATCGGCAAAATTTTCTGAATTTATAATATTTTGAGATTCGAGTTGGCGAGTTAAAGTTCGTTTGATTTGGCGTTTTTCCTTACTAGAACATGTCAAAGATTGTTGATTAGCCTTTTGGAGTAACGCAAAAAAATCTTGATAACGTTCCGGAGAAAGCTTCTGAAAAAAAATAGGGAGGTTTTCTAGATCATGATTCAAAAAATCGTAAATATTATCGATTGATGAGCGAATCGCGCCTAACGGAGTATTAATTTCATGTCCTATACCTGCAATCAGCTGCCCCAGCAATGCCATTTTTTCTGATTGAATTAACTGGTTCTGTGTAGCTTGAAGTTGCTGTAAGGCTGTTGATAATTGCTCATTTTTAGCTTGGATATTTTTTTGCAAGAAGACCCTGGATAGATGCATTTCCACACGAGCCAAGACCTCTTCAAGTTGAAAGGGTTTGGTAATGTAGTCTACTCCACCGATCGCAAAGGCTTTAACTTTATCAAGTACATCATTGATGGCGCTGATAAAAATGATAGGAATGTCACGATACTGTTCATCTGCTTTTAAGTGATGGCAGACTTCATAGCCATCCATTTCTGGCATCATAATATCCAGTAAAATTAAATCAGGCGGCATATTTCGGGCGGCGTTCAGTGCCAGCTTTCCATTCGGCACAGGTCGAGCTTTATAACCCTTTTTGGTTAAAATATCGACTAATAAACGTAAGTTTGCGGGGGTATCATCAACAACTAAAATATTGCCTTTATACAGGTCGTCTTTAGCGTTATTCATTTGGTATTCTGCTATTCCTCCCTCTCGAAATTAATGTTGATTTTTTTTCAAGCTCAAAATTTTCAATGAAATTATCTAATTCCTCTCTAATCAGTAATGGGAAGAAAAACTGTAAATGTAGTTTTTCCAGGTACTGAGTTTACCTCAAGTGTTCCATCATGTTTCTTGATAATCGTTTGAACAATGTCTAAGCCTAATCCGCTGCCTTCTCCTGCGGGCTTAGTGGTGAAAAAAGGCTCAAAAATCTTTGGCTGAATTTCAGGAGAAATACCCTTACCGCTATCAGTGATACTTATGATTAGCTGTTCCTGCTGCTGTCTCACCTCAATTATTAAAGTCCCTCGGTTTTCCATTGCCTGCAAAGCATTGTGAATGAGATTTGTCCAAACTTGATTGAGTTCATCGGAATAGCAACGTATAGATGGTAAAAAGCTATCATAATTTCTAAGAACCTCCACGCCCTGCTTGAGTTGGTTTTGATAAAGGGTTAATACGGTCTCAATTCCTTCGATGATATTTGCCTCTACTTTTTCAGCTGTGGAGTCATAACGCGCATAGGTTTTTAGCGCAAATACCACTTTTGCTGCTCGGTCTGTGGCAGTGGTAATGGTTCGTGTACTGTTTTGCAAGGTGGAAAATTTATAGGCGAAATTTAAAACTTTTTGCCCTTCTGGGTCTTTTAATAAGGGCAACAAACTTTCAATATTATCGTAAATTCCGATGTCAATTAAAGTATCGGCAATCATTTCAATATTTTCGATTTCTTGTTCTTCGATTTGATTTTTTAAATCTTTTTTAAATTGACGTTTTTCTTTACTGGAAAGAGTAACTTTTTTTTGATTTGACTGTTGAAGTAATGTTAAAAAAATCTGCTGACGCTCTTGTGAGAGACATTGAAAGAATTCAGGTAATTGGTCTAAATTTTTAGCCAAAAAATTGGAAATATTCTCTACCGAGGCGCGAATCGCACCCAGTGGGGTATTAATTTCATGAGCGATTCCGGCAATGAGTTGTCCCAGTGCTGCCATTTTCTCTGATTGAATCAATTCTTCTTGAGTGGCTTTAAGATGGCTTAGGGCTTGGGATAGTTCTTGGGTTCGTTCTGAAACTTTAGTTTCTAGGCTGCGGTTATACTCCTCTAGATTGGCATAGAGTCTGGCATTTTCAATAGAGATAGCGGCTTGGGAAGATAAAACATTCAAAACTTCCAATCTACTAGAGGTAAAGGCTCCGGTTGCCACATTATTTTCTAAGTAGAGAATACCCATCAATTTGCCTTGATTTTTGATGGGGGTACACAAAACTGATTTCGGTTGCTGCTGAATCATGTAGGGGTCAGCAGCAAACGTTGTTTCAACATTAGCATCGTTGAGAATCAAAGTTTCTTGAGTGTGCCAGACATAGTTAATTGTGGAGATGGGAATATCTGGGTTTAACTCAACGGGAATTGATTGTAAAACGGTGAGTAAGGGTTTTGTTTCTGGGCGGTTTATCGCTTGTGTTACATTGCCAATTAAACTATCTGCTACAGCCGTTGCCTCAATTAACAAATTGCCTTCTTTTTGCAATATCAAAGTACATTTTGAGGCTCCGGCATTCTCCATTACTACTTGCATTAAAGTGGAGAGCAACTGATGGAGTTGGATTTCTCCAGAGATGGCTTGCGAGGCTTTCATAACTGTTGCTAAGTCTAAAACCTCGGAAACACTGGAGTTAGTGGAACTAACAGTTGCTCTAGTCATCTGAGCAATTGTTTCACCTGTATTTAAAGTTATTTCCCGGTTTAGGATGGGGGCGAGTAATTGGGGATAGAGTTTTTCTAAATCTTCAACTTTTGTCCTAGCGCCCCAACGAATATAGGCATAATAGGCATCTGTTAGGTAGACTTGGGCAATCTTTTCTTTGCCCCATGCTAGGTAGAATTGAGCGGCGAGTTCACTGGCAAGGGCTTCTTCGTTTATATATCCATTATCTTTAGCTAGTGCGATCGCACGATCATAATAATCCATTGCCTCAGCATTTTTACCTAGAATTCGATAGCGTTCTGCCTCTACTAGATAAAATTTGTGCAGATAGTTCATCGGTGCATGATCGGCCCACAGCTTCATCTTCTGCTGATTGGCTACTATCTTATGAAGAATATTGGCTTGTTCTGCATCGTCTACATTCGGATACACCATCAGTTGAGCCAGAGAATGATAAAAATACAGGATAGCAACACCGACATGCCCTGTGGCACCATCTAAGTAATTTTCGGCTAGTTTTCCACTTTCAAGGGCTTGGGAGAAGTCTTGAAATAAGTAAGCCAAAACTACCTTGTTTGTATATACATTGAACAGTCCATATCGGTCATTCGCTTGCTGAAGCAGCGGTAACATTTTCGACTCATCATAGACTTGACCAATCAGGCAGTGCGGCTGCGCACAAGTAGAGTTTAAATTTTGCACAGACTGGAGATATATCTTGAGCCAATTAGCACTAACAGCTTGATTCAGTTGCTCTAGAGCCTGGATATAGTTTGCCATCTTCTGCTCAAGCTCAGTTATGGACTGCCCTGTAAAGTAGCCATACTGACAGTGGGTTAATGCACAGTAACCAGCAAACTCTAAATCCCCATTTTCGATGCCGGATTGATAGCCATCCTGTAATGGCTTTAAGGTCTCTCTGATATGATTTTTCCAGTGCGTGATGAAGGCATGAGTAACAAGAAGGGTCTTCGATTGAATCTTTTTAGCATTGAGCCGCCCTAAAAGATTTAATGCCAATTTTCCAAATTGATAACCGGAGTCAAGATCGAGAATGACTCCGCAGACAATTGTGCCGTACATCGCATAGGCAAAAGGGGCTTGCTCGGCGTTACCCTGTTGAATATGTAAACTCACCTGTTTAAACGTGATTAACGGCAACAATTCAGGAGCCGCAATATATCCACCAGCGATTAAACTTGATAAGAGTCGGATGACTGCCAACATCCCTCGATCGCTCATTTGGGGCAAGTCAATTAAATCCTCAATTCGCTTCTCTCTTAACGGGGATGTTATTTCTGAGAGAGCTAGCTGAAAATCCGATTGATTGGGCTTCTCTGGAAAGGTTACCCCTAATAATGAGAGCGCTTGTAGTGCAAGCTGAAGTGCAGAATGCATCTGATTTCGCACCATACAAGCTTGTATTTTAACTTCATAGACCTTCAATTGATCCAGGAGCGATCGCGCTTGTTGGAGCACTGTATCCGCCCATTGTTCCATCTGCTCAAAGTCGCCACTCAAGTACGCCGCCTCTGCTGCTTCTTCATGCAGTGCTAATGCTAGTTCATACTGACTCTGCCAAGCTTTTTCTGGCAAAAGGCTGATTCCCACCGCTAAATACATTTTGGCAGCAGCATAAGCCGTAGACGCCTTCGCTTTACGTCCGGCAATTAGATTTAACTGGGCTAATTCATCCCGCTCGGTTTGCTGGGTAATTAAATTTGCCCCGATATTTAACTGATTGACAATATCAAAAATTTTCTCTTCTCGTTCCTCTGCTGTCGGAGCCATACCTCCGCTGCCACCCTTACTCAAAAGCAGTTGTCCTATTTTGAGGTGAGTGGACTGTTTTTCAGATTCTGGAATCAGGAAATAGGCGGCTTGCTGTACGCGATCGTGCAAAAATCTGTAGGAAACTGTTAGTTGTGTATGATCAGTTGTTTGTTGTTTACCATCCTGCTCAACAATTACTGATGCATCCTGAAAGAACTTATAAACTTCACTTTCTGGAAGTACTAATCCTTCTTGCAGTGACCTCCACAAAT
>NZ_DATNPA010000352.1:0-4341 GCF_036703385.1 Allocoleopsis sp.
GACGGCCCCATAACTAAGATATTCCCCTCAACTAACTCCATCTGCCAATCGGGATGCTCGGCTTGTAATTGTTCTAAATCGGCAATCGTCATGGACATAAAACAAGTACCTACCCTTTAGTTAGACAGTGCTATCAGATAAAGAAGTTTGTCATTAAAGTGAAGATGTTGCAGTTCATCCGGAGGAGAAACAACAGGAGGCCCTTCAATAATCACAGGAATAATCGCAGGCGCATTAAGTCCATCCTTCTCTTGCCGTTCCAGAGCATATAACGCCTCTTTGAGCACCCACTTCGACTCTTTAGCGGCTGTAGACCAAAACAACAGAAACAGGTCACACTCATCAATATTACGATAGAGTTCCTTCTCCCAGCGCTGGCCTGGTTCTAAATCCAAAATATCCTGAAACACCTTCATTCCAGTAGCAGTTATTCCTTGTACTCGTTTCAAAACTTCCTGACGGTCTTTAGACGAGTAAGAAACAAAAGCTTTTTTGTAGACTCGTGCCGCGTCTCCTACAGGTTGAGGTTCTTTTGTAGTAGAGGCAGCCGCAGAAGTAATCGATAGATTGAATTTCAGATGTCCAAGGGGAATACTATTTTGGCTCACAGTAATCGTTCCAATCACTTTCTTCTGTGCCAAATCAGCAGGAACCGTTACTCCAAATTGTACTGATTCAGCTCTCCCATTCCAAACTAACTGTTGAATGGGTTCATTAACATCGAGTTTAGGAATCGACGAGAGATAAAAAGTCAGTGCTGTTCCCCGTTGAATAGGAATTCCTAAACTTTTCACTCTCAATTTGTTAGCATCCGAGTCAAATTGTTTAGCTTGTTGTTCGGCAATTTCAGCTTGCTCAGGAAGATGGACAAAAACTTGAACCCAAAACGGCTCGCCACAAGGGACAGCAGGAGGACTAAAGACGCTGCAATCCACAAAGTCTTGGTTAGTGATAGTAGAGGATGAAGGAGGTTCTTGAAGGCGGTAAACCTGTTCCAGTTTTTGTTGAAGCTGAGCCACATTGGGTTTTTCAGAGTCTTGTTGTCCCTGATTTGAAAAATTGAACGACCTGGAAGTGGGGGATGGGAATGACACTGTAGTGAATATCATCCCCGGCATCGGAGCACAAGATTCGACTAATTCCTCATTGAACTCCCTATTGGATTGAGCCTCTGAAACGTTTGATTCTGAAGCGATTGAAGAGGCAGCTTCATAAATAGAGCCAGCGGCAATTTGTAATTTCTCCACCTGACCTGACTCAGAGGTAACAGGAGAATCATCCACCCATGAAGAGCAAAAACTTTCAAGTGGAGATGCTTTTAAGCTAACTGGGCTGACATTGATGGCAATAACAATAGGTTTTCCGGCTATTTCGTCTAATTCCCATCTTCTCCTATCCACTGAATCCAGATAGGTAGAACTCACTATCATCACCACTACATCAGCAGAATTAATCCGTGATTCAACTTCCTCTCTTTGAGTGAGTTCTGCAATTTGTCCTTCATGATAAGAGGAAATAGTAATATTCTCCCAAGGCAACGCCGTTATATATTTCAGCAACTCATCAAGTAAAACTTGGTCTTGGGATGTATAAGAAATGTAAAGATTGACTTTTGGGTTGGATGGCGATAACTGGTCTGACACAGTGTTTGCTCCTTAGTTTGCCTTATTTAACCATCATGAAACAAAATCAACCGGCAGAACTAATTTTAAGGTATGCCGCAGCGAGTGCAGTGATAATTCAGAAATTTTTGCATTCCATTCCCTAGACAGGAGTCCCTCTACTGCGGTATGTCTATGCCAGCGTAGGGAGCGGAAAATTGAAGCCCACATTCCGCACCTTGAAGTGTCACACTACGTAATGCATGGTAATGGGTAATGGGTAATGGGTAATGGAAAGAGTTTTGGGGTTTGAGTATCATCCGAACAGAAAGTTACGCTAAGGTCTCGGCTCCAAGTGTACCAATTGAGCCTTTTGGAATTTGTAAGCTTCAAACCCTTGAAAATTCGTACTCAATTGCTGTACCAAATAACTTACAGTTAAATTGGTACGCTTGGAGAGAGGCAAAAATGTCGATAGCCAGAATGCCTGTCAGTAAAGCTTTTCAGCCTTCACGTAAGATTCTGCACGACTAGTTGTCAACAGATCGAAGACGAGCTGTTTGGGTTTCATATCAAAATGCTTTAGAGATAATCGCGTATTCAGGCTTCAAACGTCCATTCTTGGGTACCAATCCTCATGATATTTCCCGGTGTCAGCCAGAAGGGTTGATTGGGGCCAAGGCGATGTCCGCCAACGAAGGTACCATTGGAACTACCTATATCGATGAGCTGGTATCGGACTTGACCTTGAGTGTCAGTCAGTTTAACGATTCGGGCATGATTGCGCGAACACAATGCATCGTCAAGGACAAGGGTGTTAGTCGGTTCGCGTCCAATTGTAAACGGTATGGTTGATAGAATAACGATCGCACCGGTTGAGCGGTGTACTAAGCGTGCGATCGCTCCTTCCTCAATATCTTGAGCCAGTACGGTCGGAGCCAGCGTGGGTCTATCTTTAACGGGAGGCAAATTCGCTGGAATCGGTGATTGCCCTCCAATCGCAACCGTCGTCGCTTCCAAGGTTGCACCGAGAGCAGGGTCGTTTGAGTTGGGGTCGCGACCTGAGACAATGTTGACCTGTTGTACAGGCGGTGGTTGTACCTCCGGGCGACCGGCTTGAGCAATCTGCATTTTCAGTGCTGCTTCGTGTTCGGCTTCCTGTCTCGCGCTCATCGCCTCCACTTGACGAATGATCCCGCGAGTTTGGGGGAAGCTGACATCACTTACCCGCACATCTTCCAAGGAAAAGCCCAAGACATAGGAAACGTCAGTATGGTCGAGGATGTATTGCCGGATTTGCCCTCGTCCCTGAGTGGTCAACTGTTGCACATTCAGCTGCCCAATCGCCACTCCTAAATTATCTTTAACAGCACTCGTGAGAGCTGCGATCGGGTCAGATAATTCCAAGGCCACCCGTTTAGCATCCACAACCTGGTACATCACACTGAGTGATACATTAATCAGATACTGGTCGCGGGATAAAAAGTCCCCGTGAGATACAATCTCCAGGTTCCGAACCTTGCTATCTACCAGAATTAGTTGGCATTGTTCGAGTAAGGGTAAGGCAAAGCTGAAATGACGCCCCGGCTTCAATGTCCGTATCAGCCGACCATTTTTGACCAATAGACCCGTATGACCTGCCCCAATAAAGTCCATACTCAACCCTGCCCAGCGCTCTGGGGTCAGCGTTTGGATTAGAGGAGAAGAGTTGCTAGACATCTGAACTATATCTATAAAAATAAAGAATTAGGGCAGTGTTTCCCTATACTTCAACACTAGCAAAGCTTGTTTCATACAAGTTTTGCTAGACGATTTCAGTAGACCTCTTGCATTTCAGAGCCACAAGGCACTGTTCGACAGTGCCACGGCTGAAGAAACACCGAGCAAGTTCACAAATCAGTAAAATATCTTTTAATTCGATTTACCATCGCTACCCAAATACTCCCGGTAGCCACAAATTTTGTCTCCACGAATATCAAAGGAAACTGCGATCCGGTTTTTATACGGTTCTCCCCGCATGTGCCCCTCGTCCCGAAACTCAAAAACAACTGTGGTTTCGCTGCTGGTAACGCGCTCTATCGAGGTGATGGAAATTCCTCCGAATACTTCATTGACATAGTGGAAAAATTCGCGAGCCTGCTCTTTACCAACATTCAAACCGTGAAAGGAGCCAACTGGAAACCAGAAGGTGAAATCGTCGGTGAGCATGTCCAAAAACAAGTCCCACTCACCTGTTGCCAAGCCGTGCGTGAAGTGATCAAATGCGTTATGCCCAACTTTTAAGGTATTTTGTGTCTCTTCTGTCATCGTGACTGCCTCCTAGAGCTAAACTAAGCTCAATTACAAAGCTATTTGCTCTGCCTAAAGTAAGCGATCGCACCTACAAGTTGCTCTTTTTACGAATTTTCATCTCTGGCAGTAGGAGTGCGATCGCCACCCCACAGCGCCCGAACCAGTTTGTCGGTCAATTCTGCCCCAAACATTTGTGCTGCCAACTGGTTGCCTGGATCGCGTTCTGCGCTGGTACGACGCAAAAACAAGTCCCGTTTTGCCAAAGCATCTCGCGCATCTTCTGGTACTGGCTCAGCCTCTTCTATCCAACTCAGCCAGCGATCGAGCATTTCGTGCGCCAGCTTGCGAATCAGTTCTAGGGTATCCTCTTTATCTGAGCAGGTACAACACAGGTTGATGGGGGATTGAAACAGGCGAATGTATACGCTCTTGCTCGTAAACGATGAGA
>NZ_DATNPA010000353.1:0-6402 GCF_036703385.1 Allocoleopsis sp.
ATTTGGTTTCTAGAGGAGAGGGAAAAGCCCAACCTGTCAAGTGTCCATTGAACGATGGTTAGCATAATGAGGATTTGGAGGAAGGGTTTAATGAAGTTCCAAAAGGTGGCTGTAATCAAAGTTATCTGTCCCTGGAGAGTGTTGGAAACACCGTTTGGCAACACAGCACCAGAAAGTGTGACTCCGATGTGCAAAAGCATCAAGACGATGAAGACAGGAATAGAGATGTTGATAATGAGCCAAAGCGGGTTTTGTACAGAACTTTTTCTTTGATTAGGATCGGGTAATGGAGATCTTGACATAAGTTGGCGCAAAGTATCATTGTATATATTCATTCGCATGAGATGATATTCCGTAACCTCTAACCATAAAATTGATGGGTCTCTTGTGGTAATGAGAAGAAGTGATTTTATTGGCAATAGTCGGGTCATTCGCACAGCGATCGCACCCTCACCCCCACACCTCCGAGCCACCAGTAAAGTAAAATTTTCTTTACACCCCGCATCTGCTCACCCCCTTCACCCCATGCTCTGCGACTACCTGGTACAAATCCTGACGGCTCGTGTCTACGATGTCGCCCAAGAAACGCCCCTCGAATACGCCCCAAACCTCTCCGCACGACTCAATAACAAACTCCTGCTTAAGCGGGAAGATATGCAGTCTGTCTTTTCCTTCAAACTGCGGGGTGCTTACAACAAGATGGCGCAACTGCCACCGGATTTGCTGGCACAGGGCGTAATTGCCGCATCCGCCGGAAACCATGCCCAAGGAGTCGCTCTTGCTGCCCGTCAGCTAGGAACGCAAGCGATTATCGTCATGCCCGTCACCACACCCCAGGTTAAGGTAGATGCCGTCAAAGCCCGTGGGGGAGAAGTGGTGTTGCATGGGGATACCTACGACGATGCCTATGCCTATGCCCGTCAACTGGAAGCAGACAAGGGCTTAACCTTTATTCACCCCTTTGACGATCCGCATGTGATTGCCGGACAGGGTACCATTGGCATGGAAATTCTACGGCAATACCAGCAACCTATCCATGCTATTTTTGTGGCAATCGGAGGTGGCGGATTAATCTCCGGGATTGGGGCGTATGTGAAGCGGTTGCGTCCGGAAATCAAGATTATTGGCGTTGAACCCGTGGATGCCGATGCCATGAATCAATCCCTCAAAGCCGGGAAACGGGTGCGATTGTCGAATGTGGGTTTATTTGCCGATGGGGTTGCCGTGCGGGAAGTGGGGGAAGAAACTTTCCGTCTGTGTCAGGAATATGTGGATGAAATTATTCTGGTGGATACGGATGACACCTGTGCGGCGATAAAAGACGTGTTTGAGGATACGCGATCAATTTTAGAACCCGCCGGAGCACTTGCGATCGCAGCCGCCAAAGCCTACGCCGAACGAGAACAAATCCAAGGACAAACCTTAGTTGCCGTTGCCTGCGGTGCTAACATGAACTTTGATCGCCTTCGCTTTGTGGCAGAACGGGCAGAATTAGGCGAACGCCGCGAAGCCATCTTTGCCGTCACCATTCCTGAAAAACCAGGTAGTCTCCGCAAGTTTTGTGACTGTATGGGCAAACGCAACCTTACTGAATTTAACTATCGTATTGCCGACCAAAAGGAAGCCCATATTTTTGTCGGAGTGCAAATTCAAAACCGTGCTGACGCCGCAAAGATGGTTGAATCTTTTGAAGCTTGTGGATTCAAAACTCTGGATTTAACTGATGATGAACTGACGAAATTGCACTTACGGCACATGGTTGGCGGACGTTCTCCTCTCGCTTGCAATGAACTGCTGTATCGCTTTGAGTTTCCCGAACGTCCCGGTGCATTAATGAAGTTCGTCAGTTCTATGAGCCCCAACTGGAATATCAGCGTCTTTCACTACCGCAACAATGGGGCAGACTACGGGCGAATTGTTGTGGGGATGCAAGTACCACCCGATGAGATGAAGGAGTGGCAAGCCTTTCTCGATACCCTTGGTTATCGCTATTGGGATGAAAGCAACAATCCCGCCTACAAGCTATTTTTGGGGCAAGAAAATTGTACGCCACGCTTGCCCTACCGCTCATCGGCTGAGGCATAGTTCGACAGCGAGGGCAATATCTTGAGGAAGCGCTACAAAAGATTTATGAGAGTGGTAGAGATTTAGCGGTAGGAGAAACAAATCTACCGCTAAAAACCTTCTCGGATAATTGCTCGTATACGTTGGAAGAAATTGTTAGGGATGGCTTTTATTCTGGTGAACCTGCAATAGATGATGTGCTGGAATAAGGACGATCATATAAACCTGCTTTGAAAATAGAAGTCAGGAGTTAGCGATTCTCTGTTTCTACTGAGTGTTAGCATTTGAAAGCAGAACCGAGCAGGTGTTGAACAATGGCTGTGGCAAAACCTCAAGTTGAATCCAGGCGAAAAGTGCTGCTGTATCCTGGTGAGGATGGTTATTTTGTTGTCGAGGTACCAAGTTTACCGGGTTGTATCAGTCAGGGAAAAACCCGTGAAGAAGCTTTAGCCAATATCGAAGAGGCGATCACTCTCTATGTTGAGGTTCTGCAAGACCGTGGCGAACCTGTTCCAGACGATAGAGTTGAAGTTGTGCTGGTATGAGTAAGTTGCCTGTCATATAGGCGTGCAGAATGTGTCAAGGCACTTGAGCAGATTGGCTTCGTTGTAGCTCGGCAACGTGGCAGTCACATTATTCTAGTTCGTGAAGAACCTAAAACGACAGTCAGCGTACCAAATCACGATGAGCTAGATCGAGGGACTCTACGTGCGATCGTCCGATAAGTGGACTTGAGTGTAGATGAATTCATCGAACTCTTGTGAGACAGCTTCAAGATAGACCCCTATGGGCGATTGCCTTCGGCACCAGCGAAGCTGATCGCCCACAACTTTCATAATGAAAATAGTTCTCAATCTGAACGTATCTGCGTTGTTTCAGCCTCTATTTTCAGGATTGTTCTTGAGTCTTCGTCAGAGTAATACTCCTCCTAGTAGACAAGCAAGTTTGCTCTAATTCTAGCAATCTCACTCGTCAGACTTCCCTGACACACATCGCTCCTTACGCTTGGAAAGGTTATTGTTGTACTTAGGCTCCAATGGTATCCTAGTTTTCTTGTTTCCATCAACACCCTGCTAAATCAGGATAACTTCTCCCGTATCAAGGTCGTAGCGTCCTCCAACAATTTTGAGCTTGCCATCTTGTGATCGCGTAGACAAAATCGTTGAACTCCGTTTCAATTTTTCAATTTGATACTGAACATTCGCAACCACGGCATTATCAACCGGATCGCCTGATTGACCTTTTGTTCTGGAAATAGCCGGTTTGATGGCTTTAACAAAAGAACCAATATGACCGGGAAGACGTTCTGCTTGGACGGCAGCAGTAACAGCACCACAGCGTTCGTGACCTAAAACCATCAGCACAGGAGTGCCAAGGATAGCTACCGCATATTCTATGCTGCCCAGCACTTCCGGAATCACGATATTTCCGGCAACTCGGATATCAAATAAGTCACCGATTCCTTCATCAAACAAGATTTCGGGAGCCACTCGTGAATCCGCGCAGCTTAACACAGTCGCAAACGGGTGTTGTGCCTGGGCCACTTCTTTCATCCGTGCCTTGGATTGATCGGGATGCTTACTGTTTTGCTTCACAAACCGTTGATTGCCATCCATCAGCCGTTTTAGTGCAGCATCGGGGTTAGGAGGTTCAAGTGCTGGTGACGCGATCGCTTGCTCTAACTTTAAGCTCCAGAATGCACTTCCTGCCACAGCAGCGACCAAACCCATTCCACCAGTTCCTGTTAAGTTCAAGAAACTGCGACGACCCATCCATCCATTATTTTGATTCATGGTTATTGAGAAGAGAAAAGTCAATATTGCCAATGGAAAGCTGGAGTCAAAACCACATCTAGCTTTGACTAGAGCTTTTGTTTTTTAATTTATTCAGATTTCAAAGGGAGACAGAAGCAATCATCTTATATTGACGCGACGCATCTGAGCGAACGAATTTCTATTGCATCCGAAATGTAACAGGTGCCTCCAAACTTGTTGAGGATCGGTCGAATGACTTCTACAGCGGATTTAAGTTTTTCCGGGGGACAAAAAGCAATCACGTAGACATTATCTAACATCGTCATGTCCAAATCTTCGGCATCTCCTAGAAGTCCCTGTCCGGCAACATTCCGGATGACTAGATGCCCAGATACCCCGGCTTGTTTTAAGGCATCTAGAATTTTGCCAAGTTCAAATGAGTTCGCGACGATCTCTATTCGTTTAACTGGATGCATGATGTTATCTCCAGAAGGTATTAATCCCGTATAGATATAAAGGAATCCCCACAATAATATTGAAAGGAAAGGTGACAGCCAGAGCAGTAGAAACGTACAAGCTAGGGTTGGCTTCTGGCACCGTTAACCGCATAGCAGCGGGAACAGCGATATAAGAAGCACTGGCACATAGCACTGCAAACAAAAGTGCATCGCCCTCAGCCATTCCGATAAATTTGGCAATGACAAGCCCAATACAAGCATTGACGATTGGGATTAGTATGGCAAAAGAAATGAGAAAAGCACCCGTTTTTTGCAAGTCTTTAATCCTCTTGGCAGCAACCAGTCCCATGTCGAGCAGAAAGAATGTCAGGATGCCGTAAAACAATCCTTGAGTAAAGGGTTCTAATACTTGCCAACCGTGTTCTCCAGTCAAGACTCCAATGACTAGGCTACCGACTAACAGAAAGACAGAGCTATTTAGGAATGCATCTCGCAGGACTTCTGGCCAGGAAAATTCCCGCTCTTCTGAGTTAGCTGCGAATAGGTTAACGAGAATCAGCCCGACGATAATGGCTGGAGATTCCATAAGTGCTAGAGCCGCCACCATATAACCATCATACTCAATTCCCAACTCGTGCAGAAATGCTCCCGCCGTAATAAACGTCACGGCACTGATGGAACCATAAGTCGCAGCAATCGCAGCGGCATCATAGATGTCCAGCTTCAGCTTGAGAATAAAAAACGTGTAGATAGGAACAGTACAGGCCATTAATATCGCGGCTAAGAGCGTTAAAATGACTTCCTGAGTAACACCGCTCTTGATCAGCTCTACTCCTCCCTTAAATCCGATCGAAAATAGCAGGTAAAGGGATAACAATTTTGGGAAAGGAGCCGGAATTTCTAGGTCGGATTTTACAAAAACGGCTAACATGCCCAAGAAGAAGAACAGGATTGGTGGATTCAGGATATTTGAAACGATCAGGCTTAAATCCATGTCCGCTCACCATCCCCGCACAGGAAGACATTGAAAAAGGCTTTCATCATGACAGAACCATGCAATTGAATATGGAACATCTAAAGATGATGTAGAACCACTGTATGACAATTGAGCCGCTAAAAAAACATTAGTAATTCTTATGTTTAATATAAGTAAATGTTCTTTAAATCGTCGATTTCCTATGACTTCGACGATCAAAGCTAGTTTTGGGGTAGAGTGATCGCTTCTACAACCAGCAGGGGATACAGTGGAAACATCAAATTGAAAGGGGCTAAATTAATACGTAGATTTGCGATCGCCTCGTGGTTTAACGGCTAAAAGTTCAGGGATTCTACCGATTTATTGCGGTCTAGCCTCGCCCTATAGTGGAGTTTTACCGCATCTACTTATGATAGAACATCAAGTCTCTCCTCTCCTCAACCAGCCCCAAAAAGTTACCTCCTCAAATTGTTCAGTCTCGAAACTAAAAAATCAATTCAGCCATCTTACGGCTATAGAACGAATTAAATTATCATTTCCAGCAAATTTTTTATTAAGTAAAAATCTAATTCAAGGTAAGGTTTTAGACTTTGGTTGCGGCTTAGGCAATGATGTTAAATTATTACAACAAAAAAGCTTCGATATTACAGGATATGACCCTCATTACTTCCCACAATATCCGAATGTTAAATTTGACACAATAATTTGCCTTTATGTTTTAAATGTTTTATTCCCTGAAGAACAAGCTAATGTTATGATGGAAGTATCGCATTTATTGAAACCGGGAGGAAAAGCTTACTATGCCGTTAGAAGAGACATTAAAAAAGAAGGTTTTAGAGAACACTATATACATAAAAAACATACATATCAGTGTATTAGTAAACTTCCCTTCCCTTCAATTCACCTAGATGAATCTTGCGAGATTTATGAGTATACTCATTATAACTATCACAGAAATTCATCTAGTACTTGTATATTTTGCAATCCCCACAGCCATTTAACCTTACTAACGGAATCAGCAACGGCTTATGCCATATTAGATGGTTATCCATTGAGTAAAGGACATGCATTGATTGTCCCCAAACGTCATATTGCAAATTATTTTGAACTTTCTTTTAAAGAGCAATCTGCTTGCTGGTTTATGGTCAAC
>NZ_DATNPA010000354.1:0-4119 GCF_036703385.1 Allocoleopsis sp.
ATTGCCATTTTGTAATGCGACTTGGAAGAAATCTGTTTTTGAAGAGACGGTATCTAGTATTGGTATCTGTTCTAGTATCGTTGGTTGAAGTTCAACCCGTTCGGAATCATCAAAAATGGGTTTAGACTCTTCAAGAGCAGCCTTCTCTGCTTCAGTGATGATGTCGGTATCCGTGAGTGATGAACTCCTGAAGAGTTCAGCCTTCGAGGAAAAGTCTATTGCCGAAACTTCTGGTCGGTATTCTGGCCGTTCTTGGCTTTCTGGTTGTATTTCCTTTTCCGGAGAAATGGGGGGGAGATTTGACAAGGGCTTTTGGGCTTGGGCGGATTCGCGGTAGGCTTGCCACCTCCGATTGACCTCGACGCTGGCAATGCCAGCTCCCACGCTAACTACGATCGCAAATCCAACGTAGGGAATTGCGACATCTTTATGCTGACCATTGAAGATGGGTTGAATTTCGCCACTAAAAAAGGGCGGTATTTCGACGAATACCGGTTCGGATTTGATGAGAGCAAACGGTACGGTCAGGGTAGAAAAGACAGCACTAGAAATAACTACAGCGGGTAGTAAAACGTTACTTAAGGGGACACTGCTCATATTCAACCGCTCCAAGCACGGAAGCGTGGTAACTGGCGCGTGAACTTTCTAAAATCGGTATGCACACCCACAGAAACTGAAAAATCGTACCTCTAGACTCAATTCCGCACTTTTCAAGGTACATCGGGATAATTTTTTTCGTGACTGGGATTGAACCCTTGTCCGGTAATAATTTGCTGTTGACGAGACGAGAAAAATCGCAACGGATAGCAGGGTCGCTCGACTATCCCGATTAATTCCCAGTTGCCTCCAGAGAGGTGATGCGCTCCTGATTCCTGCTTCAAAACTATCCAGCGTGCCAGTCCAACGAGCGGAATATCAGTTTTAGAGCTACAGAAGGTCTATTTATTACAGACTAGCAAGTTAAATGAAGCGTTTTTCGCGCCTTAGCGTGTCAAGCGCAACTAATTTTCAATGTTACCAAGAATTTCCTTAACTAAAACTTTAATGCCTCAGACTAAAACTTCACGCTCCTAGTCCTGTCTTCGGATTCATCGCCCGAGTAATGTAGATGGATAGATAGCACAATTCAAACTCTGCTGGCTTTGGCGTATGAACTTAAAAGTCGTCTTGATTATCCTAACGCTATTAGCTACTGCCACCTTACCGCTGGCGATCCGTTTTGCACCAGCTGACAAGCTTGGCCCATCATTTGAAAAGTCCCGTGCCTTGGCTCAAAAGGTTATTCCATCGCTAAAAGCTAAGCAAGCAGATGTTGAACATATTCTGAAAACGAAAAAGTGTGTCGGATGTAATCTCACGGCTATAAATCTGAGTGGAGCTGACTTAAGTGGAGCCGACTTTAGAAATAGCGATCTTTCTCGTGCCAACCTGACAAACGCAAAACTGAAAGATGCAAAAATGAGTGGTGCTCGTCTTAACGGAACCAACTTGACCCATGCTGATTTAGATGGGGCTGACTTTAAAAGTAGCGACTTGAAAGGTGCCGATCTCAGTGATGCTCAACTCTTAAATACCAACTTGACTAAGGCTAATTTAAGCACGGCGATTTTAAAACGTACTGAGTTGCGAGATGCAGATTTGACGGGAGCTAAGCTAGAGCGTGCCAACATGAGTCATGCCAGTTTAGTTGGCGCACATCTGACCGAAGCCAATTTAACGGGTACGAATTTGAGTAATGCTGTTTTACGCTACGCCGACTTATCCAAGGCAGTCCTGAACAAGACCAATCTGAACGGGGCAGACTTAAGTCTAGCGATTATGCCTAATGGAACCAGCGCGTATGGAACAACGCAGTACTGAGCCGCGAAGTCGTTTCAGGACGAAGTGGAGTAGGGGGGGGTAGTCGAAAGCGGTTGCTGATAGCCCTTCGGTAGACTACCTAGAAGCTGCTGGTGTAACGTCGCTGCACTAATTCGACTGTCAAAGCGCTGGATAACTGTTCGACGGCCATTGCGTGCCAGTTTGTGCCGCAGTTCCGGATTCTTCATCAGAGATTCAATTGCCTCTGCCAAGGCTTTCTCGTCACCGGGTGGAACTAGCAGACCATCATGACTCGTCGAGATGATTTCTGGGACACCTCCGGCGTCCGTTCCAATTGTTGGAACCTCCATCGCCATAGCCTCCATGTAGACTACACCAAGCGGCTCTGCGTGGCTGGCAAGGACAAATACATCGGATTGCTTCATGCGTTCGATAATCTGGTCTTCAGAGAGCGAACCCGTAAACTGCACGACTTGACACAAATCGAGTTGGCTGACCAGAGTTTCCAGGTTCTCTCGCTCGGGCCCGGCTCCCACCACCGTCAGTTTGATGGCTTGTCCTGCATCGACAATGCGTTTTATCGCTCGAATCAACAAGTCATGACCTTTGCTGTGATGCAGGCGACCCACTGTAATCGCTTGGAATACTTCATGCTCTTTTTTCGACCCTTTAGCCACAGGTATCCATTTTTTCGTATCTACACCGGTATGCCCAAGCAACGCTTGGTCTTGGCGCAGATGGGGATACTTCCGCCTAATCTGGTCGAGTAGTTGTTCTGTCACCGCCATTGTAAACTCGGCCTCTGTCAGCTTCTCGGTCATTGCCCCACCCCACCACTCAAGATTGGCATTCAGACTCAGAGAATAGGGAATGCCGTTAAGGCGCTTGAGCATCATCGCGAGGATTGCCGAGTTAGCGCAGCTATGGCAGTGCAGGTGGTCAATCCCTTGGGCACAGGCTTCGCGGGCTAAGATGCAAGCGGGCAACACGAGGGGCAACGTAGAACGCCACTTCGGGCGTTCCTCCACATCTAGCGTGAAGGCGAGCCAAATCGCTTTTCCCAGACCGAGGGGGCGCGTGAAGAGTACCCACAACAGCGTTGCTAATAGATGGAACGGACTGGGCGGCCATAAGTAATAGGTTTCTGCCTGTGCGGAATTCGCAAAGGCGTGGCGAGCTCGAATATCTTCCGCTGGGCGCTTGGTTGAAAAAACTTTGATTTGGACGCCCCACTCCCGCATGTGGGAAATTTCCCGCCATATCCAGATATGAGTCTGTCCGGGGAACTCCGGAATCAGGTAGCCAATTTTCTCTTGATTTGACCCTTGATTGGTTCGACTCGTTTTTCTATCTAGTGCATTGCCGCTGTCAGGAGCACGTTCAATGTTCTGAATCATCATTGTGGCTTACCTTGTCAGTCCTGTTTGAAGGGTGTAAGAGTGTCTCGTCGTTGCTAATTGACCTGTCGCTACATCAGTGCAAGTGTTGGAATTTGCTGTAGAAACATCCGTAGATCTTGACGTGAAGCCACCAACGATAGAATTTTCTCAAGTCCTGTGGCTGTGAGCATAGGGTTGGGGACCCGATTGGTCAGTATCGATCGCTACAACCTGACTGACCTGACTTACGCAATTGAGAACTGACTTGTAGGCTATTGTGGCGTTTATCCAAAATAACAACTTGGTTTGGGAACCCACGATTGACTAAGGCTAACTGGATGGGAAACGAGAGCCGTTTGAGCCGTCGAGGTAGCCCCGACGGCGGGGAAATCTCTGGTAAACGTCATCCCTGGATATGTAGCTACGTTACTTATCACTGGGTTTTTTGGGATTTATGCAAGAAATTGGATTAGTTGTCTTTCATTAAACGGAATGAGTGATTTGAGCGATTTAAGCCACCGCGATTTCCTTCGCTTCTTTATTGTCGATTAACCCACCTTTTTCCTTGTGCAAGCACCGAGCCAACTCTTGCGCGCTGATTCGATGGTTAAATTTCTCCGCAATCTTTTTCCGTGATGCACGACTTAGGTTTAATGCAAACTCTTTATCCTGTAATACCTTGGCTATGAGATCGGCCATTTCTTCGGGTTTTTCGGGTTGTACCAGTATGCCATCAACCCCGTTATCGATCAGCTCGGAATTACCGCCTACATCCGTCACAACTACAGGTGTTTCCATTGCCATTGCTTCCATAATGGCGACTGAGATGCCTTCGTTCAAGCTGGCTAACGCGAAAATGTGAGCTTCTTCAATTCCCTGACGATTTCTGGCTTCGGAAACAGCGCCTAGCAGCTCTACG
>NZ_DATNPA010000355.1:0-16023 GCF_036703385.1 Allocoleopsis sp.
CCTCGGTTGTAGTAGGCATTAGCATAATTGGGATTGAGACGAATCGCCTGGTTGTAATCCTCAACTGATCGCTGATATTCACCTAGGCCATAACGGATATCACCTCGATAGATTTATCTCGGTAAAAAATCTTCTGGTCTGGTGGAACTGTTAATATATTTTCCTGTATCTAGTTACCCAAAAGATGTTACTTTTTCCCACAGTCACTTGTGAGGAGTCTTTCTGCATTCCTATTACTTTGGTTGTCCTTAGCTTTAACCTTTACTCCTGAAGCAGACAGCAAGCAGGTGCGGGATAGTCTACAGAAATAGCGGTTGCTGCGGCAGAGTGCGATCGCGCCTCCCATTACTCACGTCCTTCCTTAGAGGGAGCGATCGCTCCTTCAAGCCAACGTAACGATAAGCCAATCTATAATGAGTCGTAAATTCCTGCTCCCAATCAAAGGGATTTACCTCCTAAGAACAGGAGCAACGATGAACGCGCTATGCCTAAAATCAAAATCCTGCAAGAAGGTCAATCTTACACCTTTCAGTCTTACTTCGAGTTACCCTATGAAGCCGATGACATTTTAGCTGAGTTTAATTATTCACTCGAAAGAGCCGAGTTATCTCTACCTAAAACAACTCAGCAGCTAGACCGACTGCCCGAACTCAAGCAAAGAATAGAAGATATCTTACCCTTTATCAGTTTGAGTAATGAGACAGCAAGAAGAGAGACACTGGTATCTCCAGTTATGTTAGAGGTAGTTCGTTATTGCCAATGTCAAATGCGGATTGAGTATCCTTTAAATGTCAACAACTGGCTCAAAGGCAATCTTGATTATCTCTTGCGGGCAACCAACAATTTGCTAGTTATTGAAGCTAAAAACGATGACCTCACTAGAGGATTTACCCAGTTAGCTGTCGAATTAATTGCTCTATCGCATATCGAGGAACAAAATGTGTTTTATGGGGCAGTAACAATGGGTGATGTTTGGCGCTTTGGTAAGCTCGATCGCAACTCTCAACAGATTACTCAAGATATCAATTTGTTTAAAGTCCCTGATGATCTAGATAGTTTAGTCAGAATCCTAATGGGAATTTTAGAAGGAGAGTGAGTGCGATAGCCTGAAACGATACCACGCTAAACTGAAGCTGATAGGTCGCAATGATGACAACGCCTGATGGGACCGGATGAACCCCAAAACCAGACAACCCTGACTCAGCCTCTAGCGGCATTGCGGGAGCAAACATTGCAGCGCCTCCGCAAGAGTTTAAGACGCGGACAACAAAGTATGACAGACTGGCAGGGGGGACAACTTGCCGTTTCCGCTGTACCCGGTGCGGGGAAGTCTACGGGGATGGCAGTCGCTGCCGCATTTGCGATCGCACGTTTTCAACTTCACGGCAGGCGTCAGCTCGTCGTTGTCACGTTCACTCGCTCCGCTGCTGCAAGTATTAAAGGCAAAATTCGCGAAAATCTCAAAGACCTTCGCTTACCACAAAATAGCTTTCTTGTCTATACCTTACACGGTCTAGCACTCAACATTGCCACCCGTCATCCAGACTTATCGGGACTGAATCTAGAAAGTGCAACCTTGGTGACGCCGAATCAAAGTCACCGCCTAATTCGGGCTTGTGTGGAGCAGTGGATTGCGAATAACCCTCGCCGTTATTCTATCCTGCTAGAGGGGCGTCAGTTTGATGGGGAAGAAACGGAACGGTTGCGGCGACAATCGGTGCTGCGGACTGAGGTGCTGCCGAGTATTGCCCAAATCGTGATTCATGAAGCCAAAAGCTCTGGTTTATTACCAGAAGATTTGTGGCGGCTATCCCAACAGACACCGGATGCTTATGAGATTTTAGCGATCGCAGCAGGCTTATACGAACAATATCAGAACGTCTCGCGATCGCGTAACTTCATCGACTACGACGACATGATTCTCGCCGCACTGCGCGTGCTGGAAAACGATGCCATTCGCAAGCTGTGGCAAAACCAATTCTTTGCCGTTTTTGAAGACGAAGCGCAGGATTCCACCCCCCTGCAATTCAAACTATTAGAAACTCTTGCTGCTGACCCCAATAACCCAAACGCACCGCTGAATTTAATTCGAGTGGGTGACCCCAATCAAGCCATTAACTCCACTTTTACCCCAGCTGACCCCGTCTATTTCAATCAGTTCTGCGAAGCTTGCCAAACCACCCAGCGTCTGGCAACGATGGATCAAGCCGGTCGCAGTACCCGCATCATTATTGATGCCGCCAACTATGTCTTAAACTGGGTGAATCGTTCTCAGCTGACGGGTGCCGAGCAAGCCTTTCGACCCCAAATGATTCGTCCTGTCGATGCCGATGACCCCCAAGCGGATGCTAATCCTAACCCTGTAGGTCGAGGGTTGGAAATTTACACACCTCGCGACATTTACCAAACGGTTGAGCTCATTGGAGAGCGGGTGGTTGAGTTATTCACTCAAAACCCCACACATCGCGCTGCCGTATTAGTGCGGGAGAATCGTCAAGGCACTTTTGTTGCCCAAAAGCTAGACTATCTCAAGCGTCAGCATGGGATAGATGTTTATGATGTGGGCAGTAGCGATCGCCATTCTCATGTCCCCTCGGAAATCCTAGCCATCCTGCAATTCCTCGATCGCCCCCATTCCCCCGACTACCTCAAAGCCGCCCTAGAAGTCCTCGTACAGCGTCAACTGATACCCACCCAAGACCTCAACGCCCTCGCCACCTTCCCTGAACAGTTCCTGTACCCAGGCCCCCTCGACCCCCAACAGACCCCCTCCGTCAAGCAAGCTCGCAAATATTGCGCGAATCTGCTTCGCGCCCGTCTGGAACTCCCTCACTATCAACTGATTTCCTTCCTCGCCCTCACCTTAAACTACGACCAATCCGACTTAGCAACAGCAGATAAATTAACCGAACGGATTGCGAAACAGACTCATGGCAATAGTTCCATGAATTCTACACTGGCAGCGCTTAGTGAAATCGTCAATTCAGAGCGCTTTGAACCGATAGAAACAGAAGACGCCGACTCTCGCTATCTACGTGCGGGACAACTCACTATTATCACAATGCACAAAGCCAAGGGGCTGGATTGGGATTATGTCTTCCTACCGTTTTTGCATGAAGACACGCTTCCCGGTAGTCCTTGGGTACCGACGGCGGCTCAGTTTTTGGGAGACTTTACCCTTGCTGAAGTCGCCCGCGCCCAGATTCGCGCTAGTCTTCACAACAAACCGTTACCCCTGGCAATGGAGGCATGGGACCAAGCGGGACACTTAAAGACAGCGGAAGAGTACCGTCTGCTTTATGTCGCCATGACACGAGCCAAGCGCTTGCTGTGGATGTCTGCGGCCGATAAGGGGCCGTTTCGGTGGAATACGTTCAGTGGTCATGCGTCGGACAACTTGCAGTCGAAGAAGCCTTGTCCTGTGTTGCCTGCGTTAAAGAGTCAGTTTCCGCGATCGGTGGTTCCCCTGTCGGCGCTGCTGAGTTGATGACTGGAGCGTTGGGTCATTAATGGTAGGGGCAACCCCCCGTGGTTGCCCCGCCTGGGCTTGGGGGCTTTTCGCGGAGGCGCTGCCCCTACGAAAAATCGTCGTTTCGGGGATTACTGTATCGGCGATCTAGGGATAGGAACGGCGAACTAAGTGAGCGATCGCTTGAACCAACACCTCTGGTTCAATTGGCTTAGAGATGTGCTTTTGGAAACCTGCGGTAATCACCTGTTGCTGATTGGTTTCCCCAGCATAAGCTGTTAGGGCGATCGCCGGGATTTGCCCCCCTTGTTCTGGTGCTAATGTTCTCACCTGTTGAATCAACATATAGCCATCCATGTCCGGCATCCCAATGTCACTCACTAAGACATCAGGCTTGGTTTGAGTCAAAACCAGCAGTGCTTCGTGAGCTGAAGCGGTGGCTCTCACCTGTGCCCCTTGCTGTTGCAATAGAAACGCCACAAATTCCCGCGAATCGGTTTCATCGTCCACTACCAAAATTTTGATGCCATTCAGATCTAGCGACTGATCGGGTAATCGCTCATCCGGGTTCGCTTTCAAGGGAGTCGGCATCAGCGGAAGGCTGACTACAAACGTTGCTCCCTGCCCTTCTCCTAGACTTTCAGCTCGAACCGAACCCCCATGCAGTTCGACTAAGTGCCGCACGATCGCTAAGCCCAATCCCAGGCCACCAAACTTTCGTGTGGTTGTAGCATTAGCTTGGCGGAAGTAGTCAAACACGTAGGGAAGAAAGTCAGGCGGAATTCCCTGCCCAGTATCACTAACCGTGATGTGGGCATATGAGTCAAGACGTTCCAGCCGGACGTTTACCCGTCCCTTTGCAGGTGTGAATTTAACAGCATTGGAGAGAAGATTCCACATCACCTGCTGCAACCGAGTGGAGTCGCCTGAAACCAACCCTACATCCGGTGCAAGCGTTGCTTCTACTTTGATTGACTTGGCTTCTGCTGCCAGCTGTACCGTTTCCATCGCCCCTCTAATCGTGGAGGCAAGATTAACGGGAGCCACATTGAGCGTCAGTTTACCACGCAGAATCCGGGACACATCCAAGAGGTCTTCAATCAGTTCCGATTGCAACTTCGCATTGCGTTCGATTGTGGAGAGAGCTTGTAGTGTCTTCGTTTCGTCTAGCTTGCGGCTCTGGAGCAACTTAGACCAGCCGAGAATGGGATTGAGGGGCGATCGCAATTCATGAGACAGTACTGCCAGGAATTCATCTTTTACTCGATTAGCCGCTTGAGCTTCCTCCCGTGCAGCTTCGGCTGCCGCTCGCGCTTGCTGTTCGGCTTCGTAGAGTCGGGCATTTTCAACCGTAACCGAGGCCATTTGTGCAAGCTGCACCAAGATTGATTCGTCTGCTTCCGTAAAATCTCCTTCGTATTTGTCTGAAAGCTGGATCAATCCCATGTTCTGTCCGTCTCGTCCCACTAAGGGGGCAGCTAACCAGCCTCGCGGGGGTGGATGCTTACCGACCTCTTTGCCAAAGCCTTTCCAGTGGGGATGTGCCTCCAGTTCGGCTTGGGTCATCCGCATCGGGCGATTCAGGTTACAGACGCAAGCGTAGATACCAGATCCGTCTGGTTTTGCATCGTAGTCTCGCCAAGCCGCGTACTTATCGGACAGGTGAATGGCGTTGATCGCTTGTGCCCAATTTTGGTCAATTGTCATGCTCGTGACAGACTGATGTGTGCCAACGATCACAGCCGCTCGGTCGGTAATTACATTTAAGACTTCTTCAACGGAAAGCGCCGAATTGATTGCTAGTGCTGCGCGGGTAAGTCCCTGCAATTGGTTAGCATAGTGTCGCTCGTTGGTCAGGAGTTGTTCGCGTTGGGCTTCTGCTTGTTTGCGATCGCTAATATCCTGAATGAGCCAACGAATTCCAACGACTTGTGCTAGAGCATTGCAGATGGCAGTTCCCGTGATTGCAACGGGTATCGGAGCAACTGAAGCCGGATGCCTTCCTGGATGCTGCAGGCTCAGTTCATCAGTTTGCAGCTTGTGTACCCCAGATTGGTGACGCAACTCGGAAAGCAAGTTTCGGAAGGCTCGCCGCTCTGGTATGGAGATATAGGTTGCTAGGGGTGTATCGATCATTTTGCGTCGCTCAATTGCCACTAAAGCTGCGATCGCCTGGTTGGCCTCCTGAATAATTCCTTGTGCATCGGTTACAACATAACCATCAGGTGCAAAATTAAACAGTTCTTGATAACGATGTCTTTGTTCTTCTGCTAGATCGCGGGTAATTACCAAATCTTCATTCTGTTGAATTAGCTGATCTTGAGTATCCTGAAGCTTTTCTAAAGTGCTTTGCAAGATTTCATTGGCTTGCTCCAGTTGATTTGCCTGTTGCTTTAACGCATTATGGGCTTGCTGTAGGGTCTCTTCTGCCTGCTTGCGCTCGTTTTCGATACGTCTACGTTCCTCTTCGAGGCGCATCTGAGCGGTGATGTCCCGCGAGATACACAGCAATCGTTCAACTTGCCCATCTGCTCCTCGAATGGGGCTGATTTTGTTATCCCACCATTTCGGTTCGCCGGAGAGCGTCGGACAATATCCTTGAAGGGTACAAACTTCGCCTGCTCTTGCCCAGTGAATTGCCTCAGTTGCCGCTTGCCGAGCCGATTCTGGCCAAAATTCCACCCAAGACGTATTGAGGAAGGGGATTATATCCTGAATGCCCAGCAGCGCTTGACCCCCTCGACTCATGAATAGAATTCGCCCCTCTAAGTCCAATACCTTGATGCAGTCCTCGCTACTATCCAGGATTTGCTGATTAAACTCCTCGCTTTGACGCAATGCCGTTGCTGCCTTTTGTTGCAACTGTTGCATACTGTGAAGGGCAGAAGCGGTAAAGTCTCCCAGACTCATCATTAAGCGCCGATCCTCAGCATCAAAGTGACGAGCCTGAGCGTGCGACACAATCCACAACGTGCCTAAAGGGCGCTCATTAATGCACAGCGGAATTAGTAATCCTTCCACAATCGGAAATTGCGGATGATATAGATAGGTGAAAAACCGCTCAGGATGGCTGTATAGCTGAGGCTGATTATAAGAAAGGGTCGTGCCACAAGGACTAAAGTTAGCTGGGGTCGTGGTTTGTTCAAACTGTTCTAGAACACCTGCGATCGCCACCCAGCGAAAAAGCGATTCGCCGTTTGGTGCGGTTTCGAGTAAGCTGACTCCAACCGTATCGGCTCTACAGAGATTCAGCGCAATGCCAACAAGAATTTTAAGTAGGGACTGCGGCTCGTCCATTAGGTGTTGGGCGAGAGTGCGAAGCGCGTGGTTCTCAGCCGCCAAATCGGGTTGTCGTGCGGGACGACGTGCCAGTGCTGCTGTTATGAGAACATCGGCTTCAGTGATTCCTTGGGGACAAGTTTGAGGTAAATCCTGAGCTGCAAAGATAGAGGGGTGGAGCCTATGAGTCATCGAGTCTCCGTCCTCACTCGGAAAAGTATTTAGCGAGCCGATCTTGGCCCATATCGCCTATCTGATGCAGCAAGTACTCAATCTGCCTCAACGCGATCAGTAAGGACTTCATTCGCCCGTTCTCCCAACGATTGACGCTTGGAAATGAGACTCCTAATTTCGCGGCAAACTTAGTAGCCTGTGAGAGTTCTAGGCGTTGTCGCGTTTCACGCACAAGAGCTGCTCGCTCTGATTGGTCGATCGCAGGCATAAAATCCAACGCATTTCCTTCATCTATCCGTCATCAATAACATTTGGTATAGCGATTATCCTTCCCTCACAAGGCATAAATGCTTAAGATGGCGAAACCACAGGCAACAAAACCCGTGAAGGTCGATCGCTTCCACAAAACACCGTCAACGTCACAATCTGAGCATCGATCAAGAGTTCGCGCCCTAAGGGTGAACCTGTACCCGAATTCATCGGATAGGCAGGAAAACAGGCCGCACTTAAACTCAGGCGCAATGCATGACCTTTAGGGATTTTCAAGCAAGTTGCCTGAAGTTGAACCCATTGTGGTGCTTTCTGAACAGCCTCAACCCGAAGGTAACCCTGGGTTAGATTGTAGACGCTGTCATTCGATCGCACTTCAGAGAGGATGGCGCATAAATCATAACTGGGTTTATCTGCCGTACACCAAATCTCAACCGCTACATCCCCTGCTAAATGCAAGTCTTCCTCTAGGGGTTGAGTGGTATAAGTCAAGACATCGGAACGGCAATCGATATGCGATCGCTCAAATGAGCCTGAAGGCGCTACGGCATGACCCCCCAACGCTGGGACGGGTCGCCAAGGGTCATGAACCAACACATCAAAGCCACTTGGGGTCTGGGATTCCCCCCTTTTTAAGGGGGGGTAGGGGGGGATCGAATCTGGAACTAAGGTGCCTGAATCTTCCCGCATACTGGCAAGTCCAGTACTTGACAAAAAATATTTTTTATGAATATCTTTAGGCCAACTGTCAAAGTTGCGCCATTGATTAGTGCCCATCTCAAATAGGCGAACCGGCGGTTCATCCAAGAGTCCGGTATCGATTCCTTTGAGGAACTGATCAAACCACCGCAGTTGTAGACTATCCATAGGATTTGCAGCTTCTAGACCAAAGTCCACAGCACCCACTTTGCGACTCCAAGGCAGATGTGTCCAAGGGCCAACTAATAGCTGTTGCCGATCATCACTCCGGGCGGCAAAATCTTTGTAGCAATGGAGAGTACCGCGCAGGTAAATATCAAACCAACCGCCAATATGGAACATCGGCAAGTCAACGGCTTGCAGGTAGCGCTTGGGGGAAATTTGCTCCCAGTATTCATCGGGTTTTGCATGTTCTATCCATTCGGAATAAAACCCACTCGGTGCAAATTTTCTCAAGCACTCATCTAAATGAGGAACAGACTCATACAAGGGTAGATTCTGAGCAGCCGCATAGAGAGTGGCATGAGCCGCAGCATCACCCTGTATCCGAGCTGTTTCTGCGGCAAGCTGCACCGCCCAACCCAGATTCGCTTGTAGGCAGAAAGCCCCTCCCTCGTACACCCAGTCGGTATATAAGTCATAGCCAATCATCGCAGGGCAGATGGTTTTGAGGGCGGGAGGTTTGGTAGCGGCGGCATAAAGCTGAGTCATTCCCTGGTAGGAAAAGCCATACATTCCCACCTGTCCCGTGCTACCCGGTAGCGCGGCTGCCCAGTTGACTGTATCTTCGCCGTCTTCCGTCTCGTGGACAAATAGCTGGAATTTCCCTGAAGATGTACCACGTCCCCGCACATCTTGAACCACAACGATGTAGCCGTGAGCCGCGTACCAGATAGGATGAGCATAAACGACGGTGGATGCGATCGCTCTTCCATAAGGTTGCCGCATGAGCAGTACCGGAAACTCACCCTCAGCGTCGGGACGGTAAATATCTGCATCTAACCGAATGCTATCCCGCGTCAGCATTGATGCTGTTTCTTTCTTAACGTTCAACATGGAGTGATGAGTCAAACAAATTCCCCCTTGAATTTTCCAATACATCCAGGAGACTCAGGGGGAATCTAGTGATAGATCTTATGAACTACTGAAGGATTACGGTCTATTTTCAAACCCTTTGATCCCCCCAGCCCCCCTTTTTAAGGCTACTGTGTACACACATCTCCCGCTCAACCTCAAAATGCAACATTTTGCCCCCCTAGCCCCCCAATTCTGGGGGGAACCGGAATTCAAAGTCCCCCAGAATTGGGGGATTTAGGGGGCAAGATCCCCTGATACACAAACCAGAGGACTTGTGTGTACACCGTAGCTTTTTAAGGGGGGGGAATTAAATCAAAGTCCTCCTTTCCAAGAGGAATTTAGGAGGAGCTTCCTGGATGAATGCAATCACGAATAGTTTGAAACACGCCTTAGGGATTCTTTAGCAAGGTACCAGAGCATCAGTTCGGTTCAGCACTCTTAAATCCTCCTCATCCAATTCCACAGGAGTCCCACTACAAATCAACTCAGCAAAGTCTTCATTGGGCACCATGATACATAGCGCATATAAGCGACCCGAACCCGTATTCCTCAGTTCATGAATTCCAGTGGGTGGTACTAATAAACTATCTCCCGCTTGAATCGGAACCGTTTTTCCGTCACAGATGGCTAAGCCTTCTCCCTTGAGGATGAAGAACATTTCAACTGCAAATTGATGGCGATTGGGCGGAGTTTTGCCTCCCTCATCAAAAATCTCCACACAAACCGTTAAAGAGGCATCTGCCGTTGCTGGCTCAAATACAATGGCTAAACGGTTCGTATCGTGCGGACTAATGCGATAAGCCTGATAGTCTTTAGGAGACTTGATAATGGGAATCATACAACGAGAGGAGTTCATAGAAATTTACTCCTGAAATTAGTGATGGTTGGTGGGTGATCGGGTTGAGAGTTGAAAGTTATAAGGTTGAAGGTTGAATTGTGTGTTAATAGCCGGATACTTTGTTAATCTGTAAACTTCAACCTTTTCAGCTTTGCTTCAAATTAATGTGTGTTTACACTGAAAAATCTAAATTTGAATGCTAGTCTATAGTTTAATTGTGCCGTTTGTCTCCTAATTGCATAGCTTCGAGAATTGCTTGAGAATCTGTAACAAATCCAAAGCACTGATTAACGTTGTAAAGGGTCGCTTGTAGGCAATATTCAGGAGAGGTGGTTGCCGCACAGTCCTTGACGAGAATGCAGTCATAGCCCAGGAAGTTGGCATCTTGTAGAGTTGCCATCACACACTGATCAATGTTGACTCCTCCGAAGAACAGTGTAGTTTTGCCCAGGTTGCGTAGGATACTATCTAGAGGAGTATCCCAAAAGCCGCTCATTCGGTATTTATCTACATAGATATCGCTGGGGTTCTGATCGAGTTCATCGATAATGGCGGCAGCCCAACTCCCCAAAGTCAGAACTTTAGCACCTCTATTGGGTAGCGGATCGCCCAGTCCTACACCAACGCCCGTCGGGTTATAAACATGCCTCAGTCCAGCGCTGATATTCAATAAGTCCGGACGATTCCCCCAATTAACCCAAATCACAGGAACTTTGGCAGCTCGAAATTGGGGTAGTAAAGTATTGATTGGAGCGATAGGTTTCCGGGCAGGGGCTACATCAACGCCAATGTGAGCCAACCAGCCCTCTGGATGGCAGAAATCATTCTGCATATCAATAACTAAAATCGCCGCTTTCGCTAGGTCTATCCGCAACGTTTTGCTCTCTGTGGTCAAAGTAATGACCTGATGCGGAAGCGATGGGCGGGTAATATCTGCGATCGCCTCATTCACTGCCCAAGCATTCGGCAGCACGCCCAAGGTACGGAGGGGTCGGTTCATCTTGTTTTATCGAAGAAAGTTCTTCTAATTCCACAGCTATTTTGCTGCAAAAAATCTTTTAGACGCTAAACTTAAGCGTTATTTAAGAGTCCTGTTTTTGTATTGAGTTAAATTAACGAAGCCATAAGGAAAAATAGCTCCCAGAAATTTAATCCAGTTAATTTAGGCGAGATATATTGATTAAAGCTATGGGTATAAAGGGTTTAATCAGTGAGCTTCACAATTCAAAATGTATTAATTCCGGTTGAGCAGAGCTATTCAACCGTAGATGTGCAAATCATAGACCATCACATCCGTGCTATTGAGCCCAATCTAGAAGTTGTGGGTACTGCCGTCAATGGTGAAAACAAACTCCTCCTCCCTGGTTTCGTTAATGCTCATACCCACTCCTCGGAGATGTGGCAACGGGGAATAATTCCCCCGACTCCCCTGGAATTGTGGCTTGCGGAACTTTATGATTTTGCCCCCCTTGAACCAGAGCAAGTTTATCTGAGTGCCTTGGGAACTGCTGTCGAAACGCTGCTCTCTGGAGGTACTAGCCTTGTTGATCACTTGGTTTTAATTCCGGGTAAGGAACTTGAAACGATTGCGGCTGCGGTTCGAGCTTACCAGGAAATTGGCATCCGTGCATTTATTGGCCCCCTGATTCAAGATGAATCCCTCACCCAAGGTATACCTAATGGGGGTATCGAGAGGGAACATGAAACTTACCTCCGCTCTACTGAAGCAACACTGGAACTGATGCAGGAGGTGGTGGAGAGATTTCACAACCCAGAGGCCGGGGTGAATATTCTGGTGGCACCCACAGGAATTCAGTTATGTTCGGATGCGTTGTTTGAGGGTTGTATTGAACTGAGCGATCGCTACAATCTGTGTCGTCATTCTCACCTGCTGGAAACGAAAGCGCAACAGAAATTGGCTCAGGAAAAGTACGGTTGTAGTGCGCTGGAACACCTGAAGCGTATTGGATATTTGAGCGATCGCACGTCTTTAGCCCATTGTGTCTGGTTGAGTGATGCAGATATCGCAATTCTGGCAGAAATGCGATCGACTGTGGTACACAATCCCTTAAGTAACCTCCGTTTAGGGAGCGGCATTGCACCCATCTTAAAATATCGTCAGGCCGGAGTTAACGTTGCCTTTGGTTGTGATGGTGCAGCAAGCAATGATTCCCAGGACTTGCTAGAAGCCATTAAGATGGGTTCGATTCTGCACAACATCACGGATACCGACTATCACCACTGGATTACACCTCGCCAGTCAGTGGAAATAGCCTCATTGGGGGGTGCTCAGGGATTAAATATGGCGGATGAACTCGGTTCGCTGAGTGTGGGAAAGAAAGCGGATCTGGTACTTTATAACCTGAAGAGTCTCTCACTCTTACCGCGCACCGATCCAATTGGTTTGCTGATTCTGGGGCGTCCTACCAATACCGTTGATAGTATTTGGGTAAATGGTAAGCAAGTCGTTGCAGAAGGTAACGTACTCACGATTGATGTGGATGCATTAAGACAGGAATTGTTTGAGCGTAGTCAATGGAGTATAAACCGCCAATCTCATACACTGAGTGAAATTGAAGCTCATTATCGCAGTGTCATGGGCTTATCGCCACAAACTCCGAAGATTCATTCTTAGTACGATGGTTGTATTGACTAAAAGAACAAGAATGACAACTGTTTCAGCTTCCCCATTCCCAACTCCCTACTCCCCTCTTTCAAGAGAACTCTTTGTCTCCCAATACTGACGCTCGTTCCTCGCTAACACCCTCCCTCACTCTCTCCTTCTCTTACCTCAGTATTCTCTGCACCTCTGCGGTTGGTTAAATTCCACGTTAGTCTGCCAGTCAGCATAGCTCATGAAACTTATAGCGAACAGAGGATAAAATTAATCCTTCTTGGGCTATATAAATCCTATCGAGGACAAAAAGCCACCTGAAGATTGATTAACCAATGAGAGAGGACAATATAAAATTTTGTGAAATACTTGAAAGTTAAGGAACGCCTTTCTTACCAATAAGCCCAGCTGTAACAGCTGGGCTTTGGTAAAGATAGATAAAGTATCTAAATAAATTCACAAATTTTTCACACCCTAACATTACGCTTTTACTTTCAAAATCCAATTAGTACACTCTCATTTGTTTGATAGTTAAGGCTAAGCACAAAAGTCTCTATTTCTTAGCAACCACATAAAAGAAAGGAAAATCAATGTCTTTATTTTTCTCTGTTTGCCTGTATTTTTTTGAAGCTTTTGCCATCCTGGCAGGAGTAATTCTAGTCGTAGCGCTCGGCCTAGGCGTACTTATTCTGCGGGAGTTAAATCGAATCTTGTCCGCTACTGAAGAGTATGAGATGAATGAAAAAATAGACAGTTTCATAAATTTGTCTTTTTCGCCAGCAGACGGCTCGGAAGGGAGCATGTCAGTGAAAGCAAATCAGTCTATTGCTATCACCTCGTGAATCCTACTTTTCACGGGATGTAGAGAGCCTCTCTCCTACAAGGAGAGAGGCTTTGATATTTCCCCTTCCCTTCAAGGGAAGGGGGTAAGGTTTTTCGTAGACTTTTCCGCATGACATGAAAAGTCAGCCCTCTATCTAGGCCAAGTTAATCGGAAATTTTATGAACTCAGGCTTCTCTTGAGATGCTCCATGATCTGCTGTTTTCTTGCCTCTGTATTTGTATTGGTTGCAGATAGCTGCTGAGGCAGTTTTGTCGTTCTGCTGATATGCTCCATTATTTGCCGTTTGCGTTCTTCTGAATTAGCCATCGTGATAATCTTGAGCCTTGAAAGATTGAGAGTTATAACCCTATGTTAACTTATGTAAATGATGAGAGCTAGGAATCAGGCCAAGGAGCGATCGCACGATACTCACCTAAGGCGAATGGCACTGACTTAAGAACTTCTCACCAACCAACTCTTGTGCAGGGGGTCTCTAGGTAGGCACTCCGTCCCCCAGTGGGGGGTTTGGGGGGTTTCCCCCCAATCTGGGTTTTTCCCAAGAAACGATCACTTTTCCCTTAAGTCAGTGACATTCCACCTAAGGCAGATTTCAGTATGGTGACTAACGGCAAAGCGTGAATTAGCGATCGCATCTCACTGATGTTGACCTTTGATAGATTGACATGATGCACCCTCAACTCCTAGGCTACCCCTAGTGCAGGGCGGCAGAAGTTTGTGACTACCTCGACGAAGTAATGGGGAGATTTTGAGGAGTCAGTTATTGCTGCCTAGGTGCACTACTCAAAAACCTAGTGAGACACGCTCTCATCAACTTTTAATTACTGTCTCAGCGCGATCTAGGATTCAAAACGAATACTCCAGATAGTCAATCAATGAATCAGATCAGTGCGTTTTAAGAGAACAGGACAACACTCATCATGACAACCCCAACCCAAGAAGAAATCCGCCTAAAAGAAGCCCTCTCTCACAAAGCTCACTGGCGCAGGTGGGGGCCGTACTTGAGCGATCGCCAATGGGGAACGGTGCGAGAAGACTACAGTGCCAACGGTAACGCCTGGGACTACTTTACTCACGATCAAGCTCGTTCTCGTACCTATCGCTGGGGCGAAGATGGCATTGCTGGAATTTCAGATAACCACCAGCGACTCTGCTTTGCCGTTGCGCTTTGGAATGGCGAAGATCCAATTCTCAAAGAGAGACTATTCGGTTTAACAGGAAGTGAAGGAAATCATGGGGAAGATGTCAAGGAATATTACTTTTATCTGGACAATACTCCAACCCACTCCTACATGAAGGCTCTCTACAAATATCCGCAAAAAAACTTTCCTTACTCCCAATTAATTGAGGAGAATCAACACCGAAACCGCCGAGAGCCTGAATTTGAATTGTTGGATACGGGAGTATTTAATGAAAATGGCTACTTTGATGTGTTCATCGAATATGCCAAGTATTCAGCGGAAGATATTTTAATTGAAATCAAAGTTATTAACCGGGGGCCAGAAGCAAAAAATCTGCACCTTTTACCCACTCTATGGTTTCGTAACACTTGGTCTTGGAATAAAGGCGGAAATAAACCAACGCTTCAAGCTCTTAAATCAAGTCATTCCTTGAACCTCATCGGAGCTTTTCACCCCAGCTTAGGAAAACGGTGGCTATATTGTGAAGGAGTATCAGAACTTTTATTTACAGAAAACGACACAAATACTGAACGGTTATTTGGAATTCCTAATCATTCCCCTTATCTAAAAGATGGAATTAATGACTACATTGTGCAGGGTCGTCAAGAGGCCGTTAATCCAGAGTATATTGGCACCAAAGCAGCAGCTCACTACTTACTAACAGTTGGGGCAGGTGAGACGGAAACGGTTCGGTTACGCTTAAGTGATACGCCTGAATTAGCAGAACCCTTTGGCAAAGAGTTTGATGCTACTTTCTCTGCCCGAAAGTATGAAGCTGATGAATTTTATCAGCGCATCTCTCCCTTCCCCCTCAGCGAGGATATGCGGAATGTGCAGCGTCAGGCATTTGCTGGAATGCTTTGGAGTAAACAGTTCTATTACTATTTTGTTGAGGATTGGTTGAAAAGCGATCCAAACGCTCCGCCACCGCCAGCGGAACGAAAATATGGAAGAAATTCAGAGTGGTTTCATCTGAATAACGAAGACATTCTTTCCATGCCGGATAAATGGGAATATCCTTGGTTTGCGGCTTGGGATTTAGCCTTTCATGCCATTCCCCTGGCCATGATTGACCCCGATTTTGCCAAGTATCAATTAGATGTTTTAACGCGGGAATGGTATATGCACCCCAATGGACAGATTCCTGCGTATGAGTGGAACTTTAGTGATGTAAACCCACCTGTCCATGCCTGGGCAACTTGGCGTGTTTATAAGATTGAACAAAAAATGTATGGTCGGAGCGATCGCCAGTTTTTAGAGCGGGTGTTTCAGAAATTACTGCTTAATTTTACTTGGTGGGTCAATCGAAAGGATGTAGAAGGTAAAAATGTATTTCAGGGCGGATTTTTAGGATTAGATAATATTGGTGTGTTTGACCGCAGTGCTGAACTACCAACAGGTGGGTATATTAACCAATCTGATGGCACGAGTTGGATGGGTATGTATTGCTTGAATATGTTGGCGATCGCGCTGGAACTTGCCAAAAGCAATTCGGTTTATGAAGATATCGCCACCAAGTTTTTTGAACATTTCCTCTATATCGCCAATGCCATGAACCATATGGGCGATCTTGATGCCGAA
>NZ_DATNPA010000356.1:0-4416 GCF_036703385.1 Allocoleopsis sp.
ACTATCGCTCGGTTAACTTTTGGCAGCCGCAAAAACAGCCAGAACCTGTAGTCGAATCGATACATCAAGATGCGATCGCCACTATAGAAGAAGCCCTCGATCGAGTTGTCCAAGATCATTGCACACGCACTGTAATGCTTCAAGGCGATCCGGGTTCTGGCAAAACTTATCTATTGGGACGGCTCAAGAAGAAGCTAAATCATAAAGCCTTTTTTGTCTACATCAAGCCATTCCCTCAGAGCGATCGCATCTGGCGGCATATCTTGCGCTACACCGTAGACAGTATGATACAAGTCCCAGAGGGGCAGACAGATTCTCAGTTAATGCTTTGGCTCAAGAGTCTATCTGCTTTCACAAAACACAGCCCAATAGTGAGAGTCCTGAAGGATAACTTTTGGGAGTTATTCACAAGCGATCGGAAACATTTCATCAATCACCTCAAAAAAACTTACCAACAAGCAGGTATCTATAATGCAGACAACTTTTTTGGAGTACTGCATGACCTCACTAATCCAGAATTGTACACTTCAGCCTGCCAATGGCTACAAGGAGATGATTTAAGTGAAGAGTCTCTAAAGGAACTGGGAGTTAAAGGCTCTATTGATACAGAAGAAGCCGCGAGTGAAATTCTAGCAAATTTTGGTAGAATTTCTGCCGAAACTCAGCCAATTGTATTGTGTTTCGACCAACTAGAAAGCATTGCCCGCCTGCCTGATGGCTCTCTTGATTTGCAACGCTTATTCAGCGTTCAAACTAAAATTCACGACGAAAACAATAACTTTTTGGTCATTGTCAGTATTGTTACTAATACCTGGAGGGAGAATGAACACCGTATTGATCAATCACATAAAGATCGTATTGATACAGAAGCTTATCTAAAACCTATTAACATTAAGGAAACAGAATCACTGCTGGCTACTCGTCTCTCTCCACTGCATCGTCAAGCGAACCCCAAACCCGATTCTCCCATTTATCCTCTAACTCAGCAATTCTTGACAGAGGAATTTAAACGTGGCAGAACTAGCCCTAGAGAAGCACTAATGTTTGGTCGGGATGTAGTTCAGGATTATAAAAAGTGGCTCGCTGGTGGTAAACAAGGAGTATTTCAACCTACGAAGAAAAAGAAACCCGGTGCAAACGATCGCGAAGAGCTGATAGCCAACTTCAAATTGAAATGGATTGAGGATTTTAATAAAGTTCAGCAGAGGATTACTAAAGTTCGCCATGAATCCTCACCTGAATTAATTCAGATGCTGCAAGAAGTATTAACTGCATTGCAAGCAGAAGAAATAAAAACTCCACTCCTTACTGGAACAAAGTTCGCTAGTTATTCCTTTAGCTATAAAACGACTAGCAAGTTGGAGCGAATAGGAGTTGTTTGGACAGAAGATGAAAATATGGGTACTTTTTTCCATATAATGGAAGCTTGCCGGAAGGCAATTGAGCAAAATTTGTGCCGAACTCTGTACTTGATTCGTGCCGAAGGACTGGGTAAACCCAACAATAAGGGTTATAAACTTTATACGAAAATCTTCACAGGTTCTCCTCATCGCCGAATTACCCCAAACCCGCTCTCCGTTCAATATTTAGTTACCTACTACGACTTGGTGAAAGATGCGCGAGAGGGAGACTTCGTTATTAGAGGCGAAACTATTGGCTTGAAAAATTTACAAGCCCTCATCCGTGAATCTGAAGTTTTGCAAGATTGTCCTTTATTGCAAGAATTGAAAATTGTGCCAGTTGGAATTATTCAACCTCCACCTATTGAGCCTGTTAAAGATTTCTTATTTAATTTTGTTATAACCCAGCAAATTTTGGGGCGGCAAACATTAATTAAGAATGCTACTAGTCAGTTTCCTGATTTTGATGAATCGCAAATTGACCAGCTAATTGACCAATTATGTCAGGAAAATAAAATTCAAATTCTTGACCCTCGTGCGAAACCAAAGGCACAGTTAGTCTGTTTAGTGCCGAAAGCTAGCTAATGCTGTCAATTGTTTGTAGTTTACTGTAATAATAATTAGGCTATCTTAGCCAATGCCGTACCTAACACAAACCGCAGATATCCAGGCATTCATCAACCAAATTACTTCTGCAAAAACTCTCTGGCTAGATACAGAAGTTGCTGACTGGCAGACTCCCAACCCAAGACTATCTCTAATTCAGGTCTTGCCTGAACCTAACGATTTAACGGGTGATGCTGCTTACATCCTGGATGTGTTGGATAAACCTGACTTGGTAGCATATTTTGTGAACCAAATCATGGTTGATCCAGAGATTGAAAAAGTTTTTCATAATGCTAATTTTGATGTCAGATATCTGGGAGGTAAAGAACAAGCAAAAAACATAACTTGTACCTTTAAAATGGTCAATAAATTGACCAAAAAGCACCGCTCCGATCGCCTAAACGTATCGAACAAGCAACTGAAAACCCTAGCAGTAGAACTTTGCAATTTCTCCGAGGTGGATAAAGGGGAACAGCAAAGCGATTGGGGACAGCGACCTCTCACTGAAAAGCAGCTTAAGTATGCCAAGATGGATACAGTCTATCTGGCTCAAGTGCATCGTTGTTTATTAGAAAGAATTCAGCCTGATGCTGTGAGTAAAATGTTTGATATACAATCTAGCGACTCAAAGCAGCCAACTCAAAAATCTCAACCCACCTCCTTCAGCGTTACGAAAGTCCGAGTTGCCTTTGAGTGTCCTCGCTTGTTTTATTTGGGACATCGCTTTGGTGGAAGGATGATGTTTTTCCCACCTGGCAACCCTCCTAAAATTGGTACCCAATTTCATCAATTAGCTGACCATTTTGCGTTTATTGCCAAGCAGGAACCAAGGTTCCAGGCGTTGTTTGAGCCAGAGGCTGATCAACTCAATGTAGATGCGATCGCTCAACAGCTACAACAACTTTTCTATGAATTATCCTTTTTCCCCTACCTGCAAGCAACCGTCAAAACCGCTCCAGGCAAAGCAACCGCACTTTATCAGCTTTGGGAAGGATTAAAAGGACTCATTCGGCGTTGGGCTGAATTACTCGTGCGAAATCGGCGCTATTGCAATGCATCTGATGTGATTAGCAAAACGTTAATCGCCCTCAAACCTACCGTTAAGCATCACTTCCAACTGCCCAATGGTACGCAGCAATTGGTACAGGGAAGATTTGACAGTGTAGTTTATGACTTTGAAAACCACCGCCTCTGTGTGGTGGAATATAAAACGTATCAGTCCCCAGACAAGTCAGCCCAACTTGCTCAAGCTGCCCTCTACAGTTATATGTTGCGGGAAAAGCTTGGAGTACCTATAGATTCAGCGGTTTATAGTGTTTTGCCCAACTGGGACGAGATTAGCTTTACTTGGGACGAACTAGAAAACACAGTTCATCAGCTAATTCCTCAGAAATTACAACAGATGCGCCAATGGGTTGATTGGGAGCCGCCTCAACCCAATCCGCCGTCACCCACACCTCACCCAGATTTATTGTGTGATATTTGCCCTCAGCGGAAAAAGTGCCAAACTTTCTTTACTGTTGATAGTGAATTAGAAAACCTAACCCCCCAACCCCCTTCCCTGCAAGGGAAGGGGGGGCAAGACTCCCCTCTCCTCTTAGGGGAGGGGTTCTTCACTAATTCGGCAACAGCATCAGCATCTACCCCACTACCAGCGCCACCGTCATCAGTTGATGCTGAAGTAATCGCAAAACAATTAGTAGAAACCCTGCAATCTTTCAAGATAGATGTTGATTATCTAGGTGCAGCAGTTGGGCCAGCTTTTATTCGGGTGAAACTTAAACCGAATCGTGGGGTAAAAGTTGGCTCTCTGCTAAAATTATCTGCCGATTTACAAGTACAACTGGGAATCGCAAATCCTCCTCTAATTGCACCTCAAGCTGGGTATGTCAGTGTCGATTTACCTCGTCCGGATCGGCAAGTGGCTTGGTTTGAGAATTACATTCAACCTAAAGCAAAGCCTTCAGATACTCCCGTCAAAATTGCGATCGGGGTAGATTTGGATGGGAAGTTAGTAGAGGCTGATTTGTCCGATCCAAATACTTGTCACTTCTTGGTAGGTGGTACGACGGGAAGTGGGAAAAGTGAGTTTTTGCGATCGCTCCTTCTCTCCCTTTTATACCGTCATTCCCCCGAACAGCTCAAAATTGCCCTCGTTGATCCAAAACGAGTCACCTTCCCAGAATTCGAGCAGATGCCTTGGTTGCTGTCGCCGGTTGTCAAAGATAGTGAAGATGCGATCGCACTCATGGAAGAATTAGTTTCAGAAATGGAGCAGCGTTATCGCTGGTTTGAAGCAGCGAAGTGCCCCCATCTAGATGCCTACAATCAGCAACTCATTCAACGACAAAAGCCACCCATTCCGCGCATTGTCTGCATCTTTGATGAATATGCCGACTTCATGGCAGAA
>NZ_DATNPA010000357.1:0-27683 GCF_036703385.1 Allocoleopsis sp.
GGGCGTCCTATCACAGCAACAATTGGCAGAGCCATAACCGCATTCCTTGAGCAAGCAGAACAAGAAACCAGACACAAATTTTGTGCCGGTACGCTCTCATTGTAGCTAGCGGTTGCCGCAAACATGATCTGTGGTCAGGGATAGCATGAGCCAATTTTGACCAAAATGTCAAATCCGGCAACTTTAAAAGTGCTGGCTGTTCTTTCGGTCGTTAATCGTTAGATTAACTCTTAAACGGTTCTCCAATTAGTAAATAAGATTCGTTTTCTTGTTGAACCACCTGCTGCTTCCAAATCATTTTTTCAGACGAGTCTTCAAGTAGGAGCAGTAATCTTTGGCTTGAATGCTCTGTAGTTGGTTCGGTCATAGCATAGATATTGATATAGTCAGGTCTGAGAGAATTTTTCGACCTAGCAATTCCTTTAATATCAAACCTTTCTTTTTGGTTCTCTAGAATTTCCAAAAGAGTGGATTCCAGCCCAATCAATTCTGGAAACGCTAAAGTCACCTCTCTACCTATTGCGACATCCCACGGATAATCAGAGAAATTTTTTACACTGGGAGAAACCTCCAAAATCATAAAACTTTTATCCACTATGACATACTCAATCTCATGCAAGGCTAAGAGCTTGAGCAGCATGGGACTTAATGAAGAATCGGATTGCTTGGTTTCCTTCGGCAACGGCTTAAGGCGATAACCTAGACCATGAACGGTCTGAATGACATCTTCAGCACCTGCATCTTTGAGTTTACGTCGTAATCCTTTGATATGAGTTCTTATTGCGCTTTCGCTCGGGATTGAATCAAACGACCACAGGCAATCAATAATAAAAGATGGGCTTAACACCCGTTTAGGATAATCGAAGAATAGCTTTAGGAGTTCATACTCTTTTGGATACAATCGCAGAGTGTTCCCTTGGTAGCTAACTTCGCAAGCTTCAGGATATAAGCGTAAATCCCCCCACTTATACATCGGTGTGCGTCTCAATAAAGTGTAGGTTGGTGTGCGCTAGGAGAAGTAGACGGTTCTTCATAGACTGACCAATTGTGTACACGACTGTACATGCTTGAGCTAAATTTCTGCTTGAACCAGAACTGTCGGCAGCACTCTGTCTACAAGCATTCACGCCGTAACTCGACTCATAGCACTCTAAATTGAGTGTGGAAGGCGAGGAATGTCTTCTCTGCCGTTAGGTCAAAGTTTTGCCAAATGTCTACCAACCTGGCAAAACGTCTGAAGGTAGCCAAGCCCACGGTCTCTCTCATACTTCATTCTGTCGCAAACACTCGATTCAAGTTTAAGCCTGAAACAAGCCTTCCGTTCAAGTTTTGTCTGTCTGACTGGCTTGTCATACCCTCAGGCTTGGGCGAATTTTCACAAAATTATCACATACCCTCTGTAAGGTGGCTATTTTTTCAGGAAAAAACACTAAATCAATCACTGAAGATCAGCTTTTTTCTTTGTTACAGGAAGCGTTGGAGAACTTCGACGGTGGCTTGTCCTGTTTTTGCCCAGCTGAATTGGCTGGCGCGGTTGAGACTCAGGGTGCGTAGGCGCGATCGCAAAATGGAATCTGTTGCTACCGCTTGCATGGCTTCAGCGATTTCATCGGTGTTGTAGGGGTTGATCAAAAGGGCGGCATCTCCCGCCACTTCGGGTAGAGAGGAAAGGTTAGAGGTAATCACAGGGGTGCCACAAGCCATTGCTTCTAGAACAGGAAGACCAAAGCCTTCCCAGAGGCTGGGGAAGACAAGTGCGATCGCTTGGTTGATGATGGTGGGTAGCTGGTTGTCAGGTAAATAGTCCAGGAATTTTATCTGCTTACCGAGTCCTAAGTTGTTGGCTTGGGTTTGTAGAGTGGGGGTGTATCGTCGATCTTTGGGCCCAGCTATCCATAGTTCACACTCCTGGCAGATGGGTAAGCTAGCAAAGGCGTTAATGAGGCGATGCAGGTTCTTGTAGGGGTCGTGGCGTCCGATGTAGAGAAAGTACGGGCACGACAGTGACGTTCCCTGAGGCAGATTCAGAGGGCGAAAGTCTTCGGCATTGTGAGCCAGGAGAGTTGGAGTGATTTTGCTGGCTGGTATCTGGAAAAAATCAGTGATGTCCTTTGCCGTGGCGATGGAGTTACACAGGATATGTTGAGCTTGGGCGAGGACTTGGGGGATGTAATAGCGGAAATAAGGTGTCAGAGGTGAGAAGCGTTTTGGAAAGCGTAAGGGAATTAGATCGTGAACCGTAACAATGTAACGACAGTTAGAGGACAAAGGAGCTTCAGGGATAGGAGAAAACAGGAGATGCGATCGCTGGTCTTTGCATATTCCTGGTAGGTGTAGCTGAGTCCACAGTAAGCGACGGAGATGCCCTTTCAAACCTTGTTTTGGAGTTAACCCCTCAGGTACTAACTGACAAGAGTAATTAGGAATATTTTGAGCAACCAGAAGGGTTGGTACGAGCGAATGTAAGTAAGGAAGCAGATTCAGAATATAGGTTGAGGTTCCTGTGGGTTGAGACAGGATATAAGACAGATTTATGAATAATTTAGAGAGAGAATTGTTATATGAATCGCTCATCTCATCAGGGTTCTATAAGCCTGTAATGTTGCTTTGGCTGTGTTCTCCCAGGAATACAGCTTTGCTCGCTCTTTACCTTTTTGGATTAACATTTGGCGTAATTGGGAATCGCTAATCACTTGTAAAATAGCTTCAGCTAAGCCAAATGAATCATTGGGGTCAACTAGAAGCGCTGCATCTCCTGCAACTTCTGGAAGTGATGAGGTGTTAGACGTGACAACGGGTGCACCTAAGGTCATCGCTTCTAATACAGGAAGACCAAATCCTTCATAGTGGGAAGGGTAGGCGAAGACATCAGCCCTTGAGTAAAACAAGGCAACCATTTCATCGGATAAGTAGTTTAGATGATGGATTTGCTCTTTCCAGGGGGAATGCTCAATTTCTTCAAATATAGGTTGATATCTCCAGCCTTTTTGACCAATCAGTACCAGTTGATGGTCTATTTTATAGTTTTGCTTCAGGTGATTAAAGGCTGAAATTAATCCTACAAGATTTTTTCGAGGTTCTATCGTACTAACAAATAGAATGTAAGGTTTAGAGAAATCGTAATTAACCGTCTTGAGTTCTTGGCCCATTAAATCTAGATTGAGATCAGTAGAATCGTAACGGCTAGCTAGAGGCGTCGCAACTATCCGTTCTGGCTCTACATTTAAATAGTCAACAATATCTTTCTTCGAGCTTTCGGAAATAGTTATCACTAAATCCGTCCATTTTAGAGATTGTTTGACTCGTTGGGTATAAGTTCTAACAATTGAGTTAACATAATCTGGATATTTAATAAAGGTTAAATCATAGATATTCATCACCGTAAGGCTTTTCCGGCAAGGATATACAGCGTAGTTCGTGCCATGTACAATATCCGGGTCACCAAATTTCGCCTCAAAATAGGAGAGTAAGGGATTGGGCAAAGATGCAAGTAAGTTGCTAACTCTCACTGGAAGAGGTAACAGATAGCGATTAGGATATTGTGTTAAACTCTCCGGAAATGATAAATTTCCCAAAAACCAATTTTTTAAGCTAGGTTGATAAACAATTCCTAGGTCAAAATCTTCCTGAAGGCTTAATGTGTGCAAGGCATGGATTAAGTGATAAACGTAAAGACCCACTCCGCTGGGATTGGGTAGTAAGGGGGTGGCATCAACAACGACCTTGAACATGAAAAACTTTATAATTTCCCGTTCCGAAGTTCTTTGAGGTCGTGATCGACCATAATTTCAACCAGTTGCTCCAAGGAAGATTGAGGTTTCCAATGGAGTTTGGTTTTAATCTTATCAATGCAGCCGACAAGTTGTACGGGTTCGTCCGGTCGGTAAAAGGCTGGGTCTACGGAAACATAATCTTGCCAGTTTAGACCCACACACTTAAAGGCACACTCGACTAACTCTCTGACCGAGTGGGTTTCGCCACTGGCAATGATGTAGTCATCGGGTTGTTCCTGTTGCAGCATCATCCACATGCCATAGACGGCATCTTTGGCGTAGCACCAATCACGACGCGCATCAAGGTTACCCAGTTTCAGTTCGTTGGCTAAACCGAGTTTAATCGCGGCAGCGCTGCGAGTGATTTTGCGAAAGACGAATTCTGCGCCACGCCGGGGAGATTCGTGGGTGTAGGTAATGCCACAGCAAGCGTAGAGGTTGTACTGTTGCCGATAGTTAACCGTCATCCAGTGGGCGTAAGCTTTGGCAACGCCGTAGGGGTTGCGGGGACGAAAGGCGGTAAGTTCGGTTTGGGGTGATTCGTCGGGTTGACCGAAGACTTCGCTGCTGGATGCTTGGTAGAATCTAGCGTCACTTTTGCAACGGCGGATGGATTCTAGGAGGCGAGAGACGCCGATCGCAGTGTACTCGGCAGTGAGGGAGGGTTGTGTCCAGGAGGTGGGAATGTAGCTTTGGGAGGCGAGGTTATAGATTTCGTCGGGTTGGGATTCTGCGATCGCATCCATTAATGAGCATTGATCCAGCAGATCACCGGAGAGAATGCGGACATTGCCCGATAGGTGACTGATGCGATCGAAGTTGCTGGAACTAGAGCGCCGAACCAAGCCAAAAACTTGGTAGCCTTTGGCTAGAAGTAGTTCGGCTAGGTAGGAGCCGTCTTGCCCAGTCAATCCTGTGATTAAAGCTTTTTTGATAGTCATGAAGATTTTCTAACGTTGACAGGCGACGCTGAGTTTTTCACTATATACCCTATACTAAATCCCTGTAAATCAACTGTTTTGGCTCAATCTCTAACTCTAGAGCTTTGATGGATTCACTTGAATTTCTAATTCATTAACTGAATCTTGTGGTGGTTTAGGAAAAATATAAACTTGATCAGATACTAGGTCGAATTTTATTCGATAACGTCCTGGTTGGTCTGGAAAAACAATAGAACCGATAGCTTTAGTTTTTTCAAATTTTTTCGGTGTACCAGAAACATAAAGATATTGTTTGCTTTTAATTTCATTTTTACTGTTTAAAAATAAAATTCTTACGCGTACTTCACCTTTTTCTACAGCAGCTTCATATCCAAACCATTGAGATGATCCTGTATTTTCAACCTCAGCTTCAAGCAAGGCTTGTGACTGAGCAACAACAGAAAAATTGTGAGATAGGGGTTGGTTGCCGTTATAGGTAACTTGCTTAATACTTCCACTCAGACCGTTAATATATTTAGAGTCTTTCACAGGAGGGGGAAAAACTTGGTGAAATAGAGCCTGAATATGTCTTTCTATTTGATTGTCTTTAACATGCCAGAGTCTAGACGTATATTGCTCTAGCTTCAGAGGATAGATGCTCCAGTAAAGACCTTTATCCCCAAAGGCACCAACTATCTGAACAAAAAGTGAAATTATCACCATTAATAAAAATAATAACCTTTTAAATTTATCGATAAATCTATGAGTATGAAAATGGTTCAATGGTTTCGACAAGTCATCAATATAGTAGTTAATCAGATAGCAAGTTACAGGAAGAATATCAGTCATAAATCTAGGGCCATAACAATAGCCAGCCCACCAAAATATATAGAAACAGTAGCTAAAAAATAGACCCAAAGCCGCCAATATCATTATTCCTATTAATTTTTCGTCTTTATAAAATCTCAATTGAAATACTTTGTACGCTCCGAAAAAAGAATATAAAATTATAGGAGAAAATACAAAAATACCTCTACTTGGACTAATTAAAATCCCTAAAGAAGCTTCAACAAAAGTCTTTACAGTAAATGAATACAGGGGAACACTAATGCTAGAATATCCACCAATAAAGTTACCAAAATAGTAAAAATTCCATAAGCAACCTGGTATGCCTGAGGCCATACCTAAAATCAAAAAAATTGAATACCATCTATAGATCGTGAATGAATATAATAAGACAGCGACTAAAAATAAGGTACTTGTAGGACGAATAATTGGAAGCAATCCACAAAAAATACCAGCTATAATTAAAATAATAATTTTAGGTTTTTTTCGGTTGATATAATTTGCTTTAATCAAGCAAAAAATAATGATAGTTACAGAAAGATTTGATGAGCCGTGTTGCCATAAACCTTGCGAACTGATCATCCATGTGTTTGTAGCAAAAGCAAAGATAAAAGTCGAGAGGAAGGCAACGCTTCTCTTAAACTTGAAACTAGAAGCCAAATAGAAGAAAACTACAGAAATGGCGGTAGTTATTGCTGCCGTTATTTTTTCAAAATGTATTCTATAGAATTCAAAGCTTTCATGATTGAAATTTACAGAGATATGAAATATTTTTAAAAAAATGTAAAAAATCAGATAAAGAGGAGAAGTAAGAATAGCAACTCCAATGGGATAAACAGAAGTCAAATGTCCATTTTGGGACTCCACAAAAGAGTAATAAACTCCGAGTTCTACAAAGTAACTTTCTCTAAAAGCGTCGAAATTAAAAGTGTGATTTTCAAGTAAATTAAATATTAAAATGGTATTGGGGATTGAATCTCCAGAACTAATTGTTCTGTCATTTATTAAATAAATTGTTAAGCAGCCAATAAATATTAATATAGCTATGCTTTTTTGAGTTAATTTGAAATTAAACACTTGCTCACATCATAATAATAAACCATATTTAATAATACAAAATATAGCTTGTACACCATCTTTCCATCCTATTTTCTTGCCCTCTTTGTAGGTTCGCCCATAGTAGGATATTCCCACTTCATAAATCCGACAATTTAGTTTAGCAACTTTAGCGGTGATTTCAGGCTCGAATCCAAATCTATTTTCTTGGATTTTGATGGATTGAATAATTTCTCGACGAAACGCTTTATAGCAAGTTTCCATATCGGTCAGGTTAATATTAGTCAACATATTAGACAAGGTGGTTAAAAATTTGTTGCCTACCATGTGCCAGTAATAAACAACACGGTGAGGTCTACCGCCTTGAAAGCGCGAACCAAAAACAACATCAGCCTTGTTATTGACAATAGGCTCGATCATCAGGGGATATTCCTGAGGGTCGTACTCTAAGTCGGCGTCCTGAACGATTACAATATCTCCTGTTGCGGCAGAAAACCCAGTGCGCAGAGCCGCTCCTTTTCCTCGGTTTCTATTGTGGTAAATAACTTGAGCCACCTGCGATTCTATGTTTGATTTGAGAAGCTCTCGCGTACCATCGATTGAACAGTCATCAACGATAATAATCTCACAATTTTTCACAGGCGAAGCTTTGACCGCTTCAACAACTTGACCAATGGTTCCAACTTCGTTAAAACAAGGGATAACCACAGACAGTTTCATCTTGACCTACTGACTCCTCTTCACCACAGTACAGAAATTATTCATCCCAAACTGAAAGTATTGGTGATGAAACTCCTGAAATTCAGTAATCTCAACTAATGCTGTTTTGAGCTTTTGCCGATTATAATACCTCTTATGGTCTCGGATCTCTGCTTCGCTTACTATTTTCAGCTTGTAAGCTAAAAACTCAAGAACGGGCTGAGACCAGACTGATGGAACTGTGATAATCAGCTTTCCACCAGGAACGAGAACTCTATAAACTTCTTTGAGAATTTGCTGTTCGTTCTCAATATGCTCCAGAACAGCAAGCATAGTTACAATATCAAAGCTACAATCCTTAAACGGCAAATGAGTATCAAGTTTAATCTGGGTTGTTGTAATATTTAAAAATTCTTCATCTTTGACCTTAAAATCTACGCCGAACCCTTGTTTTACATGAGGGGATACAGCTTTCAGAAAAGAGGCAGCTTTACCACAACCCACATCTAGAAGAATAGAGTTTTTAGGAATGTAAGGCAAGACTCTTTGAAGCCGCATCCACCTCAAGATTGGCTCTAAAAATGGTTCATTATATGACATCTAAGAAACCCTGGTGGCTAAATGAATCTATAAGGATAATCATAATATGCAGTTATGCAGCTGAATCAGGTAACCTATGCCTACGATTCAAGCTAGTCTATAAATCGGATAGAATGTATAGCTACACCTAACTCTCTGTTATCGCCATTGCGTAAAACCTTTGCAGGTCGCCAGGTTTTGCTGCTAATAGCTATTTGACCATCCCAATCTAAAATAGGAATTTTATAAATACCTTTCACAGAAGACTTCGGAACCTGATAAGTCTGGCTGGAACTCCCAGCGCTCAGCTTTACATCTAAAGCAAAGGGCGCATAATTAGTGATGCAAAACTCAACTAACTTGGCCTTGATGTTTTTAGCACAAGTCATTACAGATTTTGATTGAGTAAAGCGCAATTTTAGGTTCGGATCGGGTGCCTGCGGTGCCCAAGTCTTACATTCGTCAGGCGGAAGTGTAATTTCACTCGGTTCATAATAGCCGTGACTTTTTCTGGCTATAATCACATCGGCTAAGTGACTCATATCAGAACGATATCTTCTAGGTGTCCAACCGAGCCTTAACAGCGTTCTCATAAAATAAGATGAGTCAAAACCTAATTCCAGCCAACCAAACTTTCGGATAGACCAAACTGACATACCATCTAATCTCAATCCCCAGGGATAGGGGATAGCTGGGATTGGGCCTTCTACAATGGGTTCTGCTGCAAAAGCGATCAATCCATTCTCGTTTGTTATTTCATAGAGATTTTTCAATAATTGAATATGATTAGCACAATGATGAAAACACTCAAAAAAGACTGCCGCATCATATTTTTCCTCGGAGTCAAACTCTAACATGTCTTTTTTGACCAAGTTAACCTTATTGGAAAACTTTTCTGCTCGATATTTTATTAAATCAAGGTAGGATTGCTCACAATCTACCGCCGTGACTTGGTAACCCATTTGGGCAAAGTTTAAAGTTGTGTTCCCAAAGCCAGGCCCAAATTCAACAATTTGAGAATGAGGAGGCAAGCTCATGGTTTTGATTAAAAAGCCTTGAGCAATCAAATGGTCTCCTACCGTGGTAGGACTCTTGGTGCAGTAGGGAAAGGGATTATCTTTTAAGCCTTCAAAATCAAACTCTGTACGTTCATTTTCAACGCTATATTGTTTTTTTTCGGAAATTTCTAAATAGAGTTTCATCTGAGCGTCATAATAGTCTTGAGAATAAGGGTCTTTAGGAAAGTTACTATCCACTACATAATTAAATTCCGATAAGGCTTTCCTAAGTTCATCGTCTGAAATTAAGGCTCTTTCATCAGCTTTCTGAATCTCTAAATCTAGATCGCGAAGATTATTGATATATTTCATATTAATTCCTATAAAATTTAAAGTTGGATTTAAATAGATAATGAATTTTGAGAAAAAATTTGGAAAGTATTTAAGGAAACGTCTTGAAATAGATTTGAGTTTTTGACGTCGCATTATGGCACTTGATTTAGATATTGAAGCTATATAATAAGATACTTAAATATTGTAGAAGTTAATTGATGTCATCATTTTTCTAGCAAAGATAAATAATACTTTTCTATAGTTGACCATTTATAACTTTCTTCTACAAAGGTCTTTCCTTGTAGACCTAGCTGGTATCTAACTTCTTTATCCATTTTTTCTAAAGCCACTTGGAACTCGTATTTGTTCGTATACCAAAGCCCACCATGCGCCCTCCTACACTGCCCTACCAACACCTCACATTTGCCGTTCACTAAGACTGCCTTACTTACTGTCCAAGCTTCTAATACTGCCATTGATAGACTTTCATAAGGTGACGGCATGACTAACAGCTCGCACGCGGCTAAAGCATCCCATTTCGTCTGCTCATCCACAAACCCCAGTGCTATAATGTCGGGATGCTGGGGTATTGACATGACTGATCTGCCAAGCAACACGAGTTTTCTGGGAGCCGATTCGCGCGATCGCAGCTCTAGAAAATAGCGAAAAAGTTCATCGCATCCCTTAGATGGATCGACTCTACCAACATACAGTAAAAAAGGATCGTCAACGTTGTATTGCTGCCGGAAACGTTCTGCATCATAGGCTTCTGGTGGTTCTACCGCAACCCCAACAACCGGCCCTTCACAGCTGGCATTGGGAAAACGCGACTGGAGGAAAGCCCGTTCTTCTACTGTGTTAAATATAAAACCCTGAGGTTTCTCAAATAAGGTATCCCATATACTCATGTAGATTGGCCATTCGTTATGAGCCGTAGGAACTAGGTAAGCCTTTTCAGCTACCAAGGGTAAAACAAAGTAGGTTGTTCCATACAAATAAGTGAAAAAGATAAAAGCCTCATAATCATCTTTATGCTTTTTAACATAGTTAATCAGATCGGGTGACCGCGAACCCTGAGCTAGCATCCAAGTCTCTTGCTCCTTTAAAGATGCTTCTTTGATGCGAGGGTAGATTTTTTCAGAAAGGCGGTTAAAAGCTCTTATATCCCGCTGCTTGGCTACTCGAAAACGCCGAACTTTGACCCCAGAAACCTCTGCTAATCCTGAGGGATAGTGGTTCTTCCAAGTCATGTAGTCCAATGCACAAGTCGTCAGGATTTCTACATCCCAATACTTGGACATCCGCTCGGCGATTTTAAGACAATGAGATTCTGAGCCACCATTAACCTCTAAGCCACACCGTTGAACAACGAAAGCAACTCGCTTCATAATTTAGTGTTGTAACAATTCAAGCGAATGGACTACGATGCCTAATCGTCTTGAATCTGATGATTTTCCATACTCAGCAGGGCAAAAATTTGGAGATATCAGGGTAATTCTCCAGCAATCCGACGCTATCTCATCGTCATTTGGCTTCAAATCTTGTTTTGATAAGTTTAGATTCACGTCAATTATTTTTTCTCTTAAATTAATTTCATTCCACGAAGAAGTGAAATGCGTTTTCCAGGTAAACTTAAATTCTTTATTTCTTACCAAATTATCCAAGGTTATAATAAGGTTCCATTCAGAGATGTAGTTGATTTCAGGCGCAGATAAACTTAGACAAAGCGTTTTTCCTATGAATTCAGGCTCTGAAAAATACACCCTAGCTAATCCGTCACTCCACCTTCCTGAAAAATCTTCACATTGATAGTATTGGTGCCAGCCAGTTCCTAGGGATATTCCAGTTTTTATACAGTTTTTTAATTCGTTTCCTGCCAAAGTTTTTTCGAGAATATAAGGATTCCAGTTATACAATCTAAACGTGTCGTGAAAATTATCAAAACACTCTTCCTCTAAGTCCCTACTTCTAGACCAGCCATGAAACAAAAAGAACTCAGTCCACCACCGATATGAAGCCAATGTAATATGACCGTGGTGGGGAGTTTCATTTTCTAAAACGATATTTTTGAAAGGAATATTGTCCATCATATCCCTCCTCCAGGTAGGATTATCTTCATTGACTTGAATGCCTAATTTGAAGGTGGCATCAAAGCCAAATGATGGAATAGTGAGAAATATCTTTTTATCATAAGACTGATGTAACTGAGTTAAAATCTGCTCTAAGGTTGAAACAGGTAAATGCTCAAAAACTTCAGTAAATGTAACTAACTCTACATCATTTAAAGAAGCTTTTTGAATCCAATCTTCAGCAGTAGCGACCGTCAAAAAATTTTTGGTCGATTGATCTGCTTTAGCAATTAACGATTCACTAAAGTCAATTCCATAAGACTTTACTCCCAATTCCCTCATCGCCTTTACGAGTAGCCCTAACCCACAGCCTATGTCTATGTGTTGCTTGGGAGAAAAAGTAGAGGAGAGGACTTTAGCCAGTTTTTGATAGGGAGCAATATTCCAATCTAATCCATAATCCCCATCGTAGAAACTTTGTTTTAATACGACGTTATAATAAAGATTTTCTAGCTCGGATAAGGACATATCCTCGCTTTTGCTATATATCTTTTGGGTTAATGGATCTAAGATCGTGTTTGATGAAGTGGAAGCGTCTAACGTAGAATTTGTATTTAAGTCAGTTTTATTAACTGGTTTTAAGGTCTTTTTTAATTTATTTTTAACTTTCTTGAGAAAGACATTCAACTTGCTATTGCCATTCATCATCCTCACTCCACACCTTAATAACCGTTTGGCACTGTCCTGAAACTTTTCCGCTGGTGAGAATCTTCTTAAAAATAGAGCTATTCTCAGTTATTATTTTGTCACGCAGTAAAGAAAACTGAACCATCCTTGTCCAGCCGAACCATCTTGCTGAACATCGATGACTTTTCCTCCATTGCTAGTAACTATTTTTAAAACAACATCCTTGCGAATACCATACATTTCCATACGGGGTACAAACAAGGAAGAATTTGTTTTGACATCATTAATAGCTATAAGCTTACGATACAGGCTCAACATCCGACGACCCATACTTTGTAATTGGCTTATCCCTTTAACTTTTACGGGAATTCTTAGGGTTTGGGAACCTTTATCTTTAAACCAAGCTATCTGTTCGTGAACCATGTCTAATTCAAGAAGATAGCTATCGGATTGAGCTGGAACAGTAACAGTTAATGAAACCTCGACTTCTTCCTGGGGTTCTAGAGTCTTTGGCAAAGCTTCTCTACCATCATCACTCACGATGGTTCGTCCAGCTTCATTCAACCAGTGGTTACCCAAGCTAATATTGTATTTCCCATTGGAATCTACAAAGGATGGCCAAGTCAAGTTGCTAAGATTTTTGATTTTGACTCGAACAGTAGTCTTAGAGCCAGCCTCTACATTCCCCAGGGGTTCTAAGAGAGTGGTTTGTGCTCTATAAGCATCATCTTCAAGAGCATCAAGTTTCTCCACAGGAGCTAGTTCGCTTGGTGCCTGAAATACTAGTAAGCCACCAGGAGCGAGAATGCGCACGAATTCTTTGATGTAGTTTTTGCTGTACTCAGGTTTAATGTGTTGAAGAACAATTTTTGAATAGATAAAATTAAAGTAATCGTCTTCAAACAAGCTGAGATTGTCAGCATCGTTCACGTAATATTTGCATTTATCTCCATGACGATTGTACTTTTTGGCATACTCAATCATTGATGGGGCAATATCTATCCCATAACACTCATCGAAATAGGAACAAAGTGCCTGAGTAAGCCGTCCTACGCCACAACCAAAATCAAAGGCTTTTTTCCGAGATAATGAAATATTTAAAGAGCTAATATACTCGAAAACAGCGTTTATTTCTTCTTCCCCCGTTTGGAAAAAATCCTCTGGCTTCCAACTATTGTTTTTCTTAGTCGGATTCGTCAATATTGCCCAGAGAGGGTCTTGCTTGCCAAATTCATCCCAATTTTTTTTCAGTTCTTGCAAGTTCATACCTTTTACTTCTTTATAACTAGAAATTAGTTTGTGTTTGAGTGTTTTTAGCATTAAGCGTAGATTGGATTGGAGAATTAAAAATATTGTTTTTCCATTTTTTCCAAGAAATTTTTAAGAGTGTTTTGAAATATGCCTGGAGTAAATGACTCTCGTCTTTGTTGTTGCGGTTTTATAACTTTGTCTCGCAATTCTTGGTCTTTAACAAGCAATTTTGCCAGAGCTGCGACCTGAACCAAATCATCTTTAGTCGTAAACATCAACCCGGCTTTGCCTAAAGTTTCTGGTATAGCACTACTCTTATAAGCAAGGACAGGAATATCAAACCACATTGCCTCTATCAAAGGGACGCAAAAACCTTCATGCTCGCTCATTGACCAAAACAGGTGAGCAGTGCGATAAAAGGCTAATAGTTGGGCATCAGTGACTTGCCCTGTCAGCATAACGTGACTTGTCAAACCCCATTTTTGAATAAGGTTAATGAGGTGGCTGTAATAGGCTTCCTTGGAGTTACCATAGCCAACTAAAATTAATCTTGCTTCCCGATCCATAGTCAGGTAATGTGCAAAAGCTTCTATTAGTTGGTCTTGTCGCTTATTCGGCGATATCCGTCCGACAAATAGTAAATTTGTTTTTCCATCTTGCAGGTGTTGCATTAAGGCTGTATCCGGAGACATATCCCACTTGGTCGGATTTACAGGAAGTGGCAAAACTTCCGGATTGTTAAAACCAGCCGCAACAAGTTCAGCCGCATTATAAGTAGAAACTCCAGCGGAAATAGGGAAGTATTCGGCGAGTTGCTTCAGTTCAGTTCGACCTTGTTCCAGAATCTTGGCAAATTCCGGTCGATAAGGCAAAAAAAACTCAGCCGGTGTAATGTTGTGATAAATAAGGCACTTAGCGCCAGGATGAGCGCTCGCATAATCTGTGACTTCGGAACCAATGGAATGGTGGTAAATTAATCCTGCGCGATCGCTAATGCGTCTGGACTGAAAAACTATGGCTTCTTGAGCCATATGCTCATCCACATACCTAACAAAAATGTCAGATTTATATCCATTACTACGTAGATACTCTCTGATGGCTAGCGCGTGATTGGAGATGGCATCCCCATAAGCGAGATTGGGTAAAAGCTGATGAATTTCTTGAAGCTTTCCACTTCTAGACTTGGTTGCCACTTTTAGGGATTCTTTAGATAATCCTAAAGCCACTTCATAACGTTCGATGACCTTATCCCATACAGCATTCTCTTGGGCATACGCTTGACCGTTAGCACCATAGTTCGCGAGCTGTTCTTCTTCCATTTGGTCAATATTCGCGAACAATTCTATCCATTCAGATTCTGTTTGTGCTAACCAACCTCCTTGGGAGGATTCTACAGCCATTGCTGTCGCTAAACAACTGTGATGAACCGCTACAGGTCTTCCATAAAACCAAGCTTCCATCATGACGCGAGAATAGCTTTCGTTCTGGCTGGGTTGTAATAACGCTATGCAATTAGCTAGTAAGGCTTCCTTTTCTTCCTCTTCAACTAAACCTAAATCCAGTAAACCGGGTGCAGCGCCGTTGAATGATGTATTTCCAGGGCCAGCTAGAACTAACCTTAGATTAGAGTCTGAATTGTTCTGCTTAAAAGTGGTATAAGCTCTAACGATTAAATCTGTATTTTTTGTCGCATCCCGGCGACCTAAATAAAGCACAAAGCGCTCTTGTTTGACTGAGAACTCTCTAACTTGGCTAATTGCCTGATTATAATGCTGACCTGCCTCTACACCGGCACCAGCTACAATACTTTTAGGAATAATCCCCGGCCCATACAAGTGTCTCGCTAGTTGAGCTTCCCCTTCACTAATAAACAATAACCCACGAGCGGAGTAAAAAAGTTCAGCAACTTGGGGCAAGTAAGCATAAACTTCATTATGCAAGCAAGGCTGCAAAAAGGCTCGCTTGGCAACACTGGGTAATCCCTTTAAAATCGGGCCATAAAGATAGGGTAGGAACAGAAATGCTTGATAGTTATTTTGTTGATTTTTTAAATACTTCAGTAAGTCAGGCGAGTTAATATTTTCTGAAGTAAAAATTTCTGAATTCTTTAAAGAGACTGGATTAACCCCAGGTTTTAATCTTGAAGGTGGTAAGCTCAACATCAGGCGATTAACCTCAGCAAATGCGTTGCGATCGCGTCGAGCAACCCGAAAGCGCCGAATCTTTACACCCTGCTCCTGGCTCAATCCAGCTTTGAGATGATTAACCGCCCAATCCTCATGAAAGGATCGACAGCACGTCGTGAGGACTTCAACTGCATGTCCTTTGCTAGCAATGCGTGTAGCAACTTGCCACGCCTGCTGCTCTGCACCCCCTTTTAAATCCCTGCCAAACCAGGGAGTCACTATCGCTATTGGCTTCATAACTTATATCCAACCACCGCGTAATCACGGGCACAAAAAAACCAATTGTGAAGGAGCTGCCAACTAGCATCTTCTTGAGAGAAAGGACTCCCCTCAACAGGATTTAGATAGAGTATCTTAACCGTTGATAATCCTTGAGATTCAAGAATAAATTGAATAGTCTCTGGAAACAAGGGATTTTTATGAGTTGGATCGGCATAGAAATTGCAAGCCCCTACAACAATATTTTTAGGGTTCGGGGTTTCAAAAATCGCTAATCCTCCTGGCTTAAGTACCCTTACCACTTCATTGAAAAATTGCATGAGTACGGGAAACGGCAAGTGTTCGATGATATGAAACCCTGTCACAGCACCTAAACTTAAATCGGGCAAGGTGCGTAAATGAGAAATGACATCACCTTCTACAACTTTAAACTCTCTTGATCGGCAGTAGTCTACCATGACTCTGTTATGGTCTAATCCAGTTGCTGTATATCCAGCTTCACGCAGCAACTCTAGCCATTCACCCCGTCCACAGCCCACATCTAGAATCGGGAATTCTGAAGTACCCACTTTAGCTTCCTCAAGCAAGGGAAGATAAACTTTTAAGCGATCAAGTATATCCTCGCGTTCTCCTCGGAACTGGTTCTCGAAAGCAGTGTAGAATGCATCGAGTAAGTGTTGTTCTTCATTAACCACAGCTTGTAGCTGCCCTTGATTCAGGAATTCTGGAGAACGCTGTTGCGCTTCTTCCAAAAACAGAGAGAGCGATCGCTTTTGCTGGGTAAGCTCACTTTTGAGATAACTGTCATTTTTGGTGTAACGTTCATCGATTTTGGTGTAACGTTCATCTATAGCTTTCAGGCGTTCGTTTAATTCCTTCACCTGTGATTGCAGATCCATTAATTGAGCGGATACGCGAGTGAACAGCTCTCGGTTCAAGTTTGTAGACTCTCGCTGTGCTTGAATTAGAGAAAAGTTAACAACTTGTTGCTTCTTAAAAATAAATCCATACAGCTTCAGGACAAATTTTTGTAATTCCTTACTCAAACTAAAGGGGAAACGATTAAATTTATCGGGAAGTTCAGTAGGTACCTGAGAAAATAACTCAGCCTGACTTAGTAAAATTTCTATAGGGCTATCCTTGTCAAGAACGATTTCGTTAAAATTGTTAAGTCCCCCATTCCCTGGCAAAGAGAACTTATGACGTCTTGCTACCTCATCACGCACCTTCTGCATTAATTCATCTACATTAATTTCTAAATTATTGGGTTCAATCATTTTTCAATTTAAACTGTATTAATTGCACCTAAATACATTCAATAATCTTAGTGTTAAATTGTTGAATCTTCATCTCAGCTTCTAAATCGACAACTCCCTCACATATATTACTAGTTTCCACCTCAAAAACTATTAATTCATCCATCCAATCGTAGCTGATTCCTTCTTCTGAATGTATTCCTACTGTTACTGTATAAACTCCTTTGTTTAAGTAACAAGGTATTTGAAAGCTTGCCGTCATTTGTTGACCCGGTAAAATTTTAGGCACTCCAATATTCATTAAGTAAGTATTGGTTCCATAAATGACTAATCCTACCAGGTTTCTAATCGAAAATCCTATAACTAAATCGCCTAACTCAGCTTGGGATACTATCTCAACGACTACTCTAAAGATTGACCCAGTTTCTACTTTTCCTTTGATCTCGTTCTTTTCTAAATCTTCTAGTCTAGCAAAATTGATAAACGCTAGATTGTTGCCATGCCTATGGATTTTTTTGGGGACGATATCATGGCCAGATTCAAGTTTTGTGACAACGGAATTAATGCGATCGCCTTCATTGGCTTTTGGAGTTTTCTCGGAACTTAAAAGGGCAATATAATGATTAACAATATCCTTGGGATACCCAACTTCTAGTATTTTCCCCTGATTCAGAAGCACTACTCGCTGGCATAATGCTTTGATACTGGAGCTATCATGGGACACAAAGAGAATCGTTACTCCTTGCTCTTTTAATTGGCGAATTCGCTTCATGCAACGCGCTTGAAATTTGGCATCTCCGACAGCTAATGCCTCGTCCACAATTAAAATTTGCGGCTCTGTGTTAGCAACAACGGCAAATGCCAATCGTACTACCATACCACTGGAGTAAGTTTTAACAGGCTGATCGATAAAATCACCGATATCAGCAAAAGCAGCAATGCTATCGAACTTCGTTTTTATTTCTTCCCGGCTTAAGCCTAAAATTTGACCATTAAAAAATACATTCTGCCTTCCTGTAAACTCCGGGTTAAATCCACTACCGAGTTCTAGTAAGGCTGAAACTCGACCCTTAACCCATACTTCGCCTGTTGTTGGTGCCACCGTTCCAGCAATAATCTGCAACAGTGTACTTTTGCCGGAACCATTTTGTCCAATAATTCCCAGCGTCTCTCCTTGGGCAACCTCCAGATTGATATCCTGCAAAGCCCAGAACTTCTGAGCATGACTTTTTCCGGGCAGCAAGATTTCCTTTAATCGGTCTATAGGACGGTTATAGCGCTTGTAGCATTTGGAGATATTTTTCAGAGAAATGGCAATCTCACTCATCACACCATTGCTGTTTGAGCAACCTCTAGATTACATCGACTTACGCTAGTTGCGAGTACCAATACAGTCATACACCACCCTAAAACACTACCAAAGAAACTCCCTTAATCACACCCTAGAGTGGGCTGGCAGAAATAATTTACCAGCTTACAAGCGGTTGAACGTCTTAGAGTAAAGACTTTTGACTTGGATGGAAGCGTCACGAGTACAACTGGGCACCAGTAATTCACGACTTCCAGGAGAAGAGGCGGCAAGGGAATGAGGGGGAGATTTTAGGGGGTCAGGTATTTGTGCCGCGCTGCACTAGTGTCTCAAGTGATTGACCTCTCCTATTTGGACTAAGTTCCCCTACACTGTTCTACTGATAGCTCTGAGAGTTTATCAGTCTTTCACTTTCATGCGATCGCATCCACTCTAACCGAAGTCTCTACCTGACCACCCATGCCTTTATCCTCCCTGAACGACTCTCTCATCTTGAGACACCTTGTTTAGCTGGATTCCTAAGGGTCTCTTATCCCCATTGACTCCTAGATTGATTGGCGTGAAACACCGTGAGGTTTTAATCTGGAGCAAGATATCTGCTCCTGGACTGAGTTGAGAAATATCAAGGCTTTCTGTGTAGGGGCCTGGCGCGTTAATCCTGCGTTCCTTACTAGCAATTATCCGACCTGCCTGCTTGAGACTGAACTCAATTTTCAGAGGACGCCGTTGAGCATCTGCATGATAAACAATATATTCAAGCTTGAGGTTGTTTCCGGTTACCTTGTAGGTCTTTTCAAACAAGCCGCTCGTATGGTGATCACTATATTGTGTGGGTTTGTAGCAGACAAAGCGAGGCTCGAAGGGAATCTTGCCATAGCTGCCCTTGACTTCAAAAATCGCTCCAATGAATAAAACCGTTGCCACCGCTATGATGGAATAGCGCCAAGGTTTGGAGAACTTGGTAGGTATAATTTTTTCCGGGATTGAGTACTCTTGTCCTCCCATAGCTATATTGGATACACCAAGCAAAATAAATAGCAAAACGAGAATGTTTGCGAGCAATAGAGAATGACCGTAAAGATTGCCCGCAAATATTCCCAAAATTAATACCGTTACTATTTGGGTATTAGGGTTTCTCAGGTACAAGGCTTGGTAGATAAATAGAGCGCAAAATAGACTCATCCCTATAAGGCCAGTTTCAGCCAAAATTTGTAGGAAGTAATTGTGAGCATTTTCGCCATTGTAAGTTACAAAAAAACTAGAGTGACTGAATTCACCCATTGAACTTTGACGATAAAAAATACCTTTTCCTAAACCGAGGATAGGATAATGGCTGTACATCAACAAAGCAGAACGAAAAATTTGAGGACGTTCGCTCAAAGCTGAATTCAGCTCTTGAAAGGACTGAATCTTAGGCAACAAAGCTACCTGATGTAACAATCCCCTGTCCCCCCAGTAGCCTACAAAAATGACTGTTGCCAGAACTGTTAGGCTGACAAAAACTAGTTTCATCAGATGTTTCTGAGGTCTTTGAAGTAGTAAAAAAAATATATATCCCAAACAGGCAATAAACAGCGTGGCGATGGAAAAGCGAGAAGCACTGACTACTACCCCAGCCGCTGCCAGAAAAGAGAAGCCAGCTGCTGCCAGTTTGATTAGGGAGTTATGAGAAGGCAGGTAATAAAGACCTCCCATAAAAGCAGCAACAGCATACCCACCATAGGCGTGAAGATCTGGGAAAAAGCTATTTACCCCCACCTCAGCCCCATCTCTGTTGTAGCCAAGTCCTGTAAACTTTGACCACAAGGCGTAACCCAGAATAATCACTGTAGCCACAGCAAGAGGGATTAGCACACTCCGCATTAACTGTGATGTAGTGCGAACTAGGCTGAGTAGTCTAATGCTGAGAGTGATGACGGCAGTAAAGATAAACAAATCTCTTAACGGGTAGTAATCATCATGAAAACTTGTGTAGCGAAGGTTAGCCAGATTGTAGAAAAATCCTTTAACGGAGTAGGGTGAAGCAGATTGATATAAATTGCGGGATATTCCAATGGCGACAGTTATTAAGATTAATACGTGAAAACTAATCAATAATAATTTAAGGACGGTTGATTTATCGGATATGTTTTCTCTAGATGAGCGAGATTTTGAATTAAAATAACTTAGAATTAATAATCCTGCTAATAAACCGATTGATGCATCGATACTTAAAAGGTCTAAGGTGAATATTTCCCAATGAGATACTGCCCTGACTTGCTCGGAGATTCCTGCTGTGAAGGGGAGAACAAAAACTAGAAAACCAAGGGCTAGCAGCGGATTACGTAATGTTGTAAAAAATAACGTTACAAATAAGAGAAGATTCAGCCAAGGGAAAGCAACATATGAGGGGTAAAAAATGTGTAAAACAAAGCAGACTATCAGGAAAACAGTGGATAATAAAAAGTGAAGACGTATTAGTTGAGTCATGAGAAGCAAAACCTTGCTTTATGCACATACCTTGAACTTGAGTATCAGTGAGTAGTGAGCAGTAACCAGTGTCCTGTCTACCTTATATCAATTCTCTTTTACGTTGAAATCAATGAATTTTGAAAATTTAAGCGTTACAACCTCTGATATGTAGCAATCATTGGCGTAAATGATATTAGCGTTTCTAGGATTAGGGTCGATTGGCAAGCGGGTTACTTATTTAGGCCACCTTGCACTAAGTTGATAGGCTGGATTGCCGATCGCACTCTTAAAACGATTACGAGTGAAAAGCCTGGGAGGATTCCAGAACATCGATACAATGCTGAGCTTTCCTCCAAAGGTTGTCCGCGGGTAAACTAGCAACGATGGATTCTGAGAGGGTAGCGATCGCATTTGCCAGGTCTTCAGGGGCTGGAGGGTAGCTGGAAACCGCCAGGATTTTGGGATGATCTGTGGGAATGACCTTTTCTGTCGCGCTAACCAACGCCTCGTGCAGTTTTTCCCCCGGACGCAAGCCTGTAATCTTAATCGGGACATCAACCTCTGGGGTTAGACCTGCTAACTGGATCAGCTGTTCTGCCAAGTCCAAGATTTTCACGGGTTGCCCCATATCAAGGATTAAGGTTTGGCCCGATTGACCGACAGCAAGGCTTTGAATCACAAGCTGAGAGGCTTCAGGCGTTGTCATGAAGTAGCGAGTCATCGATGGGTCTGTAATGGTGACGGGGCCACCTCTAGCAATTTGGGATTGGAAAATGGGTACAACGCTGCCGCGACTGCCCAAGACGTTGCCAAAGCGCACAACTAGAAAGCGGGTGTGGCTTGTGGAAGCAGAGGCTTTGACCATCAGTTCTGCTAAGCGCTTGCTCAGACCCATGAAGTTGTTAGGCTCAACGGCTTTATCAGTGGAAATGAGAACGAAGGTTTTAACTCCATAAATATTGGCTAGCTTAGCTAAGTGGAAAGAAGCTAAAGCGTTATTTTCTAGAGCTTCTGTAGGATTATGCTGCATTAAGGGGACATGTTTATGAGCAGCGGCGTGGAAGATGATTTCGGGTTTCCAGGTTTTGAATATCTGTTCAAGACGAGCCTGATGGCGAACATCAGCAATCAGGGCAGTTACTTTAAGCTGAGGGAAGTCTCGCTTTAATTCCTGCTCGATATTAAAGATACTATTCTCGCCACGTCCAAGTAGCAGCAGGTTGTTGGGTTCTAGACGAGCCAGCTGGCGACAGATTTCTGAGCCAATACTGCCACCAGCACCCGTGACGAGGACGGTTTGCTGGTAAATTTGCGATCGCGCACTCGGAAATTTTGGATCGAACTCAGCATCGAAGTCTAGCCGGATTTCTGGGCGTCCGAGAATGTCCTGAATTTGAATTTCTCTAGCTTGGGGAGTCAGGTTGCGATCGCGCAAAATTTCCGTCTTTCCGGGTAGGACTTTGAGTTTGAGCGAAGAACCTCGTGCCAGGTTGACAAGATTACGAATTTGTGCGGCATTAGCTGAAGGCATGGAAATCAGCACTTCGGCAGCGTTGAGGCGTTGTGCGATCGCAACCATCTGACACGTTTTCCCGATCACCGCTACTCCCTCAACTTTCCGGCCTACCTTAGTAGGGTCATCATCCACAAAGCCGACAATTTCTAGATGGAGTTGAGGGTTTTGTCGCACTTCCTGGACAATTTGAGCACCTGTCATACCTGCTCCCACCACTAGCACCCGCTGTCGCTGTGTTGGGGAAATGCCTGACCTATAGGTACGGCGTGGATAGCGTCCAATTTGGTAATGAGACAGGGACTGGCGTCGAGCATAGCGCATCCCGATCATTCCCATGAGACAAAAGCTCCAATCAATGGCGGAAACGCCTAAGGGAATCCCATGTAAGAACTGAAAGCGGGGAATCAATAAGCGGGTGGTGACTAAAACCACCAGAGAATAGAGTGTGACAGCATTGAACAGAGACGTGGCATCTTTGGGTCCGAACAAACGCCAGACTTGCTGGTAAAGGCCGAAACCCGTCTGAAACAGTAAACGCCCAGGAATCGCTAATAAAGGCAGAATCCACGCTAACGCTTGGTGAGTAGATGGAATATCTCCATCAAACCGAATCAAGAAGGCAAGACTACAAGCAGACCAAGCAACGAATGCATCTAGACCCAGTTGTGCTAGTCGATACACCGAGGGAAAGTGTATTCGCTTGGTCATGAAACTTCTCCCCACAGACAGTTGGCAGCAATTTTTAAGGATACCCTTGCTTAGACGCCTGAGCTAGTGTGAGGTTTCTGCACCAGATAGTTCATCGTCAGGACGATAGCGTTGCGAGCCGTAGGCTAGCGCAGATCGCTGCTCGGCTCACCGTCGTCATCAGCATCAACTTACCGTTACAGCTCAACAACCAGTTGACACTCTGTTCTCTAATAAAATCTACAAGATTTACACAAGAATTTTCAGGAACCAGTGACCAAGGAAAGGCGCTGGGGCTTTTCACCTCAACTTGAGCCAATCCGATGCACTCTTCTAGGGAACTTTTTCTTGATGGTGAAAACACTATAAATAACGGGTCATGGGTTACTCTTTACTGTTAAAGATTGATTGAGATTTGGCACAGGAAAATTTGGATGGATAAAGTTTGCGTAGTTGGTTTAGGTTATGTCGGCTTACCAACAGCTAGTTTGCTTGCTAGTAAAGGCTTTAAGGTACACGGAGTGGATGTCAACTGGCAGGTTGTACAAACCATCAATCGCGGCGAAATACATATTCATGAGCCGGATTTAGATGTCTTGGTCAAGTCCGCTGTAAATAGTGGAAATCTTACAGCCAGCTTGGAGCCAGCTCCTGCCGATGTGTTTATCCTAGCTGTGCCAACACCGTTTACGGATGGACATGTGCCCAATATATCTTATGTTGAAGCGGCTACCCGAGCGATCGCTTCCTACCTGGAGCCGGGTAATTTGGTCATCCTGGAATCTACCAGTCCAGTGGGAACAACCGAAAAGATTAGCGTTTGGTTACAGGAACTCCGACCCGACCTAGACCCTAACTCTATTTATATCGCTCACTGCCCAGAGCGGGTTTTACCGGGTCAAATCCTCAAAGAAATCATTACAAATGATCGCATTGTGGGTGGCATCAATCCAGCTTCAACAGCTAAGGCTGAGGCATTTTATCAGCAATTTGTCACGGGCGAGATTGTACCCACTCAAGCCCGCACCGCAGAACTATCCAAGCTAGCGGAAAATGCCTTCCGCGACGTTAACATTGCGTTTGCCAACGAACTGTCTCTGATTTGCGAACGGTTGAATATCGATGTTTGGGAACTCAGAGAACTGGCGAACCGACATCCTCGCGTTAACATTCTCAAACCAGGCCCAGGAGTTGGTGGACATTGTATCGCCGTCGATCCTTGGTTTATCGTTGACTCGGCTCCAGAGCAAGCGCAGCTCATCCGTACCGCAAGGCAAGTCAATGACTCTAAACCCCATGCTGTCGTTAGTCAGGTGAAAGCCGCAGCGGCTGATGTCAATCAAGCGGTCATTGCCTGTTTAGGGCTGGCTTACAAGGCGGATATTGATGACTTGCGTGAAAGTCCATCCGTCGCCATTGTCAGAGAACTGGCAAGGGAGTCAGTCGGACACATTTTAGTGGTAGAGCCTCATATTTCAGCCTTACCTGCTAGTCTGGATAGCTTGGGAAGTGTCCAACTTGTCGCACTGGATGTTGCACTGGATAAGGCAGATATCTTGCTGCTCTTAGTTGACCACCAAGCGTTTAAGCAGGTAGACAGGCAAAAGCTCCAAGGAAAAACGGTGATTGATACGCGAGGAATTTGGCGGTGAAGCAGGTACTGATTCGGCAGGGTCAGGCCGTGGTTGAAGAGATTCCTGCTCCTCAAGTCGAGCCTGGTACAGTTCTAGTTCAGGTCGATCATTCCTGCATTTCGATTGGCACGGAAATGAGCGGTATCAAAATGACCAGTCTGCCCTTATGGAAACGGGCACTCAAGCAGCCGGAAAATGTCAAAAAGGTTGTAGAAATGGCTGTGAGCCAAGGAGTATCCCGCACCGCTAGCGTGGTTCAAGGCAGACTGTCTAGTGGCCAGGCGACAGGTTACTCGGCTGCCGGTACGGTGTTGGAAGTGGGCGAGGGGATTAGTGACCTGCAACCAGGCGATCGCGTAGCTTGTGCTGGAGCACAATGCGCTCATCATGCGGAGATTATTCGGGTACCCCGTAATCTGACGGTGCCAATACCCGATCATTTAGATTTTGCGGCGGCAAGTACGGTGACCCTGGGTGCGATCGCGCTTCAAGGTATCCGCCGTGCTCAACCCACGTTGGGTGAAACCTTTGTAGTCCTTGGCCTAGGAATTTTGGGTCAGTTAACAGCTCAGATGCTCAAGGCGAATGGCTGCAAGGTCATTGGCACCGACCTAGACCGTAAGCGGATCGACATCGCCCAAAAGTTGGGGATGGATATAGGCATCCACCCGGACGAGGGGAATAACATTGAACAGGTAATGCGGCTGACGGAGGGTTTGGGTGCTGATGGCGTGATCATCACAGCCGCCACCCCCTCAGATGAGGTCATCTCTACCGCGTTCCGCATGTGTCGCAAAAAAGGTCGAGTCGTTCTTGTCGGAGATGTCGGCTTAAATCTCAACCGTGCTGACTTTTACCAGAAAGAATTAGACTTTTTTATTTCTACGTCCTATGGCCCAGGGCGCTACGACAACCACTATGAAGAACAAGGGCTAGACTATCCAGTCGCCTATGTGCGCTGGACGGAAAACCGTAATATGGCAGAGTACCTGCGTTTGGTAGCACAGAGCCAAGTTCAGGTAACTCCCCTAATTAGTGCGACCTATCCTGTAGAACAAGCCACGATAGCTTACGAAGCCCTCAAAGGAGGAGAGCAACGCCCCTTAATGGTGTTACTCTCCTACCCACCGTCTTTGAGCAATGCTCAACTACAGCGCGTGGTTCCCAACCCCACGGCTCAACCCGCCGGTTCTAACCAAATTCGGATTGCTGTCGTTGGAGCAGGGGGTTTTGCCAAGGGGATGCATTTACCGAATTTACAGGCTCTATCCGCTTCCTACCACATACAAGCGATCATGAGCCGTACTGGTCACAACGCCACGGGGACGGCTCGGCAATTTAGTGCCAACTATGCAACCACGGACTATCAGAAGGTTCTCAGCGATCCGGAGGTCGATGCGGTACTGATTACGACGCGGCATCACTTGCACGCTTCTATGGTTGTAGAAGCCCTGAAGGCAGGTAAGCATGTCTTGGTGGAAAAGCCCCTTGCCCTAACAGCCCAGGAACTGTCAGAAATTGCAGGGTTTTACTCAGCCCTCCCGGCTTCATCTGCTGCGCCGAGCCTGTTAACAGGCTTCAATCGCCGCTTTTCTCCCCACGCTCGGCGGATTCATGAATTAATCCAGAACCGTAGCAACCCGCTGATTTTAAACTATCGGATGAATGCAGGTTACATTCCCTTAGACCACTGGGTTCATAGTGAAGAAGGCGGCGGTCGCAACCTGGGTGAAGCCTGCCACATCTATGACCTGTTTACCTACCTGACCAACAGTACAGTAGTGGAGGTGAAGACCCAAGCGATAACTCCTAGCACAGGCTATTACAGCTGTCGCGACAATTTTGTCACGATGATGACCTTTGCCGATGGCTCTGTTGCAACGCTTACCTATACAGCTCTGGGTTCTAAGGATTATCCTAAGGAGCAACTCGAAGCGTTTGTCGATGGGAAGGTCTTGGTGTTAAACGACTACAAGCATCTAACCGTTAGTGGCACCAAAGCCAAAGGAGTAGAGACCAAGGTGGTCGATAAGGGACACAAAGCCCAGTTGGTAGCCTTTGCTCAGGCCATTCAACAGGGAAGTGACTGGCCAATTCCGCTCTGGCAGCAGGTGCAGGCAACTGAGGTCGCGCTGCGGGTGGAAGCAGAGCTGACTCAAGTTTAAGAGCAATGGCACTGAACTTAAGCAACTGGTGGAAACTTTTCCTTGCTGAATGTGGAGGTTGATTTGATCCAGTAGGTTTTGGTCAGCTAGAGAAACGGGTTGTTTCGTTTCCGGACAGCACAGTATGTTTAAAAGTTCTCCAGAAATCATCATTCCAGATAAGAAACAAGATTGAAGCTCACTGCTCGAAGGTTACTAATCATTGTATGCGCCAGATTCTACTAAACAGTAAAGGGGCACTTGTCGTGCGTATGCCTAAACCAGGCGTGGAAGCTGGCTGTGTTTTGATCCGCGTACACTATTCTTTTGTCAGTGTAGGAACCGAGATCGCTTCTTTACGCCCTACGCCGTCTATTGTGAGCCAAGGCGCTTCTGTGGAACAGGCCAAAGCCTATGCCAGTCTGGCTCGAACTTACCTGGGATTAGCTCTACGCCATCCCGATAAAGCGATTCGACGTGTGACTCAAATAGCTAGAGGGCGGATAGCTACTCTGCTGCCTGCAAGATCGAGTGTACCGACATTGACCCTAACGAGCGGTCAGGTTGATTGGACTCGTTGTGCTGCTACTGAGGTTGAGGTGCAGGACGGTCAGTTGAAGGTGGTAACCGATGACTCAGACGCGGCCTATCAAGTCATGTCACAAGCCATTGAGGTGCCTGTCGGTCAAGTTCCCATTGTACGGGTGAAGGGTCAGGTTCATGAAGGTGCGATCGCACTGGGCTGGCTGAATGAGAATCGGGACGCTTGGTTAGGCTCTCGTTCCTATGAGGCAGGGCGGTTTGAAGACTCCCTTATCTTCGATTTGCAAGGTTCGCAAACCTTCACCTTAGTCCTGACAACAGCAGGAGCCGGTCAGGCATCGCGAGTCACCTTGGAAAGTGTGGAAGTCCTCATGGCTCCTCCCACAGAAAATGGACTGCCTCACAGCGAATTGGATGACCAAGGCTGGAACGTCGGCTATTCGGCGGTGGGTGAAGTCGTAGAAGTGGGAGAGGGAATTAGCGATTTAGTCGCGGGAGATTTAGTAGCCTGTGGAGGAGCCGGTCAA
>NZ_DATNPA010000358.1:0-15688 GCF_036703385.1 Allocoleopsis sp.
TGCCTGAATACTACCTGAAAAACTGCTCTAGTTATCCGATGGAGGTGGAGTACAGGCTAAAGACCAGGAGCCGGATGCTTTGAAAGTTGCACGTCCGGTACTGCGAGGGGGAAAATACGCAAGTATCTACCTATCTCGACAGAAGTAATAACGCAAGTTTTTAGTGGCAGTTACCCATTGTGTTTGTTCTTAGCGGTTACGAGTATCTCCTAGGCTTTTTATTGGCTTGCAGTTTAGTCCCGCTCCTAGCACTGACTGCATCTAAGCTGCTGCGACCCAACCTTCGCAGTGCAGAGCGGCGTACCACATATGAATCCGGAATGGAACCGATAGGGGGAGCGTGGATTCAGTTCAACATCCGTTACTACATGTTTGCGCTGGTCTTCGTGATATTTGATGTTGAAACCGTATTTTTGTATCCTTGGGCGGTCGCCTTCAGTCGCCTTGGATTACTAGCTTTCATCGAAGCTTTAATCTTTATAGCAATTCTTGTGGTTGCTCTTGTTTACGCATGGCGCAAAGGAGCTCTCGAATGGTCATGAACCCCAATCCAACAACAAACAGTGCTGCCTTAGACAAGCAGCAACGAGAACGAATTTTAAACCCGATTGAGCGACCCTCCGTCACTCAAGACCTCTCAGAAAACGTTATTTTGACCACAGTAGATGACCTCTACAACTGGGCGCGGCTTTCAAGTTTGTGGCCTATGCTGTACGGAACCGCCTGCTGTTTCATTGAATTTGCCGCCTTGATTGGTTCTCGATTCGACTTTGATCGCTTCGGCTTGGTTCCTCGTTCTAGCCCTCGGCAATCCGACTTAATCATTACAGCGGGCACGATCACCATGAAAATGGCACCTGCTCTTGTTCGTCTCTATGAGCAAATGCCAGACCCGAAATATGTAATCGCAATGGGAGCCTGTACCATCACGGGGGGTATGTTTAGCGTTGATTCCCCAACAGCCGTGCGCGGAGTCGATAAGTTAATTCCTGTGGATGTCTATATCCCTGGCTGTCCTCCCCGACCAGAAGCGATCATTGATGCGATTATTAAGCTGCGCAAGAAGGTTGCCAACGAGTCTATCCAAGAGCGATCGCAGCTTAAGCAAACCCATCGTTACTACAGCACAACCCACAAAATGAAAGAGGTGCCCGACATTTTGACTGGGAAGTACTTACAGTCTGAGACTCGCTTCACTCCGCCGAAGGAATTAACCGAAGCAATGGGTATGCCAGTACCGCCAGCGCTCAAATCTGACCAAAAGCAGGAGGTGTCTCGTGGGTGAAGAATCAAAACCAACAGCTAAAGAAGCCTCGGAAATAGTACAGGCGGGTAAGGTTTCAAGTTGGCTACAGGAAAACGGCTTTGACCATGAGTTAATGGAGCCAGATCACCTGGGTGTTGAGGTAATCAAAGTTGACCGAGAAGTCGTGCTTCCAGTCGCCACGGCTCTGTATGCTTATGGCTTTAACTATCTACAGTGTCAAGGTGGCTATGATACGGGGCCAGGTGGTGAGTTGGTCAGCTTTTATCACTTGATTAAAGTCAGCGATAATGCTGACCGACCTGAGGAACTGCGGCTGAAGGTATTCCTACCACGAGATAATCCTACGGTGCCCTCCCTTTACTGGATTTGGAAAGCCGCCGATTGGCAAGAGCGAGAAACCTACGATATGTACGGTATTGTCTATGAAGGACACCCGAATTTAAAGCGGATTTTGATGCCGGAAGATTGGGTCGGTTGGCCTTTACGCAAGGATTATATATCGCCTGATTTTTATGAATTGCAGGATGCTTATTAAATCAGGCCGCGCCCTTTAATTCTAATTTTTTGGAAGAAAGCACTCACTTTTTGTCTGAAGTGGGTGCTTGTTTTTAGGGAGCGATCGCTCGTTGAAACGCTGTTATTCTGAGGGGCAGGAAATTTAACACTATAAGGAAACAAGTTAGTCAAGTTTTTGCTACTAAGCGGAAGAGCGAGAATCAGTGAAGGAAGCCATGCAACCTGTAAGCGGTCTAAAGTTTGGGATTGCCAGCTTGTAGAGTCAAAAAACCCCCTCCCCTGTATTTTGCGGCTGAGTAGAATCCGCTAAGATATCAAGGCATCCGTAAACCGCAACAACTTAGGGAAACACCGGTGTAAGTCCGGGGCTGTGCGGCAGCTGTCAGAGGAAAGGATGAAGGGTGAAAGATGAAAAAAGGTTGAGCTTTTACAACTCAAGCTAAAAAAGTACGACGAATTAATTGTTGTCACAATAACATTTCATCCTTGACATTTCCTTAAGCCAGAACGCCTATTTGTTGCCTGTCCACTCTATACTCCTGCCTCGCACGGGAAAAAGCTTTAACGTTAATGTCTACCGCCAATACTATTGATTTCACCGCTGATTCGCTGTCGTTACCCCCTCTACCGCTACAACGCCCTTTGTTGATGATTGGTCATGGCACAAGAGATCAGGAGGGGCGTCAGGCTTTTCTGGATTTTGCCAAGGCTTACCAGGCTTTAGATGCTTCTCGTCCTGTGCTGCCCTGTTTTTTGGAACTGACTGGCCCAAGCATTCAGGAGGGAGTAGACCAGTGTGTAGAACAGGGTTACACAGAACTCTCGGTGTTACCAATTCTGCTGTTTGCAGCGCGACACAATAAGTTTGATGTCACCAACGAGTTAGACCGAGCCAGAGCCAGACATCCTCACATAAAGTTTCACTACGGGCGTCATTTTGGGATTACTCCAAAAATTTTGGAATTATGGCGCGATCGCCTTGCCGCATTGGATCAGCCACCAAAAGAGCAGCCAGTTAACAAATTGGATGCTGAAAGTTCTAACCTTCAACCTTCAACGAACCAACCTTCAACCTCAAGACAAGAGACCGTCTTACTATTTGTCGGTCGAGGTTCTAGCGACCCTGATGCCAATGGTGATGTTTACAAAATGGCTCGGATACTCTGGGAAGGAAGTGGCTACCAAACGGTTGAAACTTGCTTTATCGGCATTACCCATCCTCGCTTAGAAGAAGGCTTCCGTCGGGCTCGACTGTACCAGCCAAAGCGCATTATTGTTGTACCCTACTTCCTATTCACTGGGGCTCTAGTCAAGAAGATTTTTGACATCACCGCCCAGCAGCAGGAGCAAATTCCAGAAATCTCTATGACCTGTTTGCCAGAAATGGGCATTCAGCCTCAGATGCTATCCATTCTACGGGAGCGAGAAATTGAGACTCAACTGGGGCAAGTGCAGATGAATTGTGAGATGTGTAAGTTCCGGATGGCAGCGGTTGGAAAAGAGGCTGCTCACTCTCACTCTCACGACCATCCTCATGAGCATGGGCATCACCCTCATCATGAACATAACCATTCCCACCAAGCTCCAGACCCTTATGCCGATTTAGGGCAATACCACCAGCGAATTTGGAGCGCTCCCTAACGAAGATGAAGGGGGTAAGGGGAGGAGGTTGGGCGATACTTATAGGTTTAAGTTGAAGAACTCTTCCCTTTTGCCTCTCTCTTAAGGAGAGTTTTTAAATCTTTAAGGACGTTACTTCTGTGCGCGTCCTGAATTATAAGTTTAGACGAGAAGATAGAACTAACAGACGCGATAAGCGATTATTTAAAAGCTGAAGGATGAAGGATAAAGATTTGGGCTACGCCCCTTTTTCTATCACTCTTTAAACTTTAAGTGAAATACTTTGCCTGTAGCTTATGTCTAAGGAATTTGCCGTTGGCGATCGCGTCCGGGTGATCGCACTACCACGTTACGTCAAGACCGCTGAATCCATGCCGATGCTGCGACCCCCAACTGTCATTCACATTGGGGAAGAGGGTATCATTCTTGATCGGCGTCCTGGAGGATATTGGGGCGTTCGCTTTACCAAAGGGGCTTTTCTGATGGATAGTCAGTATATTGAGTCGGTCGATGCCGCCTCGACAACCCCCCAAGAGCGTGAACAGCCGCCGGAATCCTCCTCACAAACCTAATCGCTAGGCCCAGTTTATGAACTAGTTTTGTAGACAGTTAAAGCCGCAAAGCCATACCACCTTGTTCTTCAAGCAACTGGGGTGTACGGATGCATCGGCTTGCACGATGTGGCTTCAGCTGCGATCCAAAGCAATTACCCTTCCGAGTTAGCGTGAAGCAATCAGGCGCTTTTCTAACAAAGCTGCTCGCTTCGCCTTGACTTAGACTCGCTACCGCTTCGGTTCTTCAGCCTTGGCTTTAGGCCACTAAGGGTAAGAGCCGCCTGCTCGGGAGAGCTAACTCCAAAGCTTCTATGCTAGGCCAACACTTGTACCGCATAGCCTTCTTTGGATTAGTGAACAGCTGCTGTCATCGGCAATTCCTTTTTCAGGTCTCTCTGGCGACATCTATATAGATAGATAGATGACTAAGTGGCATTTCCTCACAGATAGAAACTTTCTTGAGGCATTCTTTGACACCAACGCCTTTGCTCTCTATTTTATACAGGCATAAGCGATAAAACTTCGGTAATACTTTAGCGGATTGATTCGTGTACTGTTGAGGCTAATGTTGATTATTGGCAGTCTGGCGGGATTTGGGAGATGAATTTGTACGACTTGCTTCGGTCTCTCGGCATCGCCGACCCCAGCGGCACCGGCTGGCTGGCGGTAGTTTTCACCTTTGCGTTAGCGTGGGGAGTAACTTGGCGTTTTATACCAGCAGTACGCTCTTTTGCTTTACGGGTGGGTTGGGCAGACCAACCTAACGCACGGCGGCTCAACCGAGAACCTTTACCCAATGCGGGTGGCTTAGCCATCTACGCCGGAGTAGTCGCTGCACTAGTACTGGCAAGCCTTTTAAGACCCATCGTCATCGAAGGCGTCTTGGCTGAGGTACTGACAATTCTGCTGGGCGGCTCGATTTTGGTGCTGGTGGGCTTCATTGACGACCAGTTTGGTCTACCTCCTCTATTTCGCCTGTTCACTCAGATTCTGACAGCACTTTTGCTAGTCGCCAACCACAGTGGCATTGAAGCGACCTTCGGCACTCCAATCGACCCATTGCTCTCAACAGTTCTCACCGTGCTTTGGGTAGTGGGGATTACGAATGCTATTAATCTGATGGATGGGATGGACGGTTTGGCAGGGGGTGTCAGTTTTATTACAGCGATGAGCCTTTTGGCGGTTTCAGCCCAGTTTCCCACTCGTGCAGCGGCTACATTGCTGCTAGCGGCTCTTGGTGGGGCGGCACTCGGTTTTTTGCGCCATAACTTCCATCCTTCCCACATCATTATGGGAGATGCAGGAGCCTACTTTTTCGGCTACGTGCTTGCGGCAACCAGCATCTTAGGCAATTTGAAAGTGACTACACTATTTGCCCTCGTGCCCCCAGTTCTCTTTTTGCTCTTACCAGTGCTGGATACCACCCAGGTATTTGTCCGGCGACTGATGGCAGGTAAAAACCCCCTGAGTACCCCTGGCAAAGACCACCTGCATCACCGCTTGCTAGCCTTGGGGTTATCCCAGCGCCGCGCTGCAATCACCCTTTGGGGACTCACTGTGGTCGCCAACTGGCTGGCCATGAAGCTACAAGGCATGACTCCAATCGTGATTCATGCCACGATGGGCAGCATTGTGATTCTGTTAGGCTTTACCGTTTGGCAAAGGATGCGGAATGTCGCCTCGAAGTCTTCGTGACAGCTAATATATCGCTCTTGTGTCACTCCAGGGAGAGAACCGTCCTACAAGGTTGCCCTCTGAGCTTGCGTCTTGTCGCCATGTCCCTGAGCCAACTCGGCGAACTTATCCCATATAACAGCGATGTATCTATATCGGGTGCGTTAAGAGGGAACAGGCAACAGGGACTTCAAGTAACGATTATGTTGCAAAAACTGGCATAGGTTTGGTAAATAGGCTCACTATTAAATAGTGAAATGAGCGCGATCGCACTCTTATTCAACCCAAATATTCCTTGAAGTGGTATTAACTTTCTCACCTTAATCATCCTGCTTAACGTTCGTTGGTAGGAGTGAGGAGGAATTTACTCCTCCAGGTAAGTTGGCGCAAACCTATACAACACAGATGTAGCGTGAACTATCCAGGACACTTTCCGCATATCAGTTCTATGTCTGGCAGTGACAAACATTCTGAAGACTTTTTGAAGCAAGAGGTAACAAATCTGAGTCAGCGGGTTTCTCGGTTAGAGCAATTGCTCCTCCCCGAAACGAGTACGCTAGCTCAACAACAAGCGATGTTTACTGCCGTCACCCAAATTCGGCAGTGTCTAAATCTCGATCGCATTCTGCAAGCCACCACAACCGAGGTGCAGCAACTGCTCCATGCCGATCGCGTAGCCGTGTTCTGTTTTGCTCCTGATGCCGAGTATGCTTATGGCGAAGTGGTGGCGGAAGACGTTCTGCCTAGATTTGCTTCCATGTTGAAGACTACGCTACAACGGAACGACTTGGGAGAGCAAGTCGTGTTAGACGCTGTTCATGGACAAGTGTCTGCCATTGATGACCTCTATGCAGAGCGCACCCCTGCGTCTGGGTTGAGCGTTCTGACTCGGTTTCAGGTGAAAAGTAGCTTGACGGTTCCCATTTTTAGAGCGGAGCAGTTGTGGGGATTATTGTGTATCCATCAATGCTCAACGCCCCGTCAGTGGCAACCTGGGGAATTTGAGCTGCTTACCTCCATTGCAGCCCATGTGGGTGTCGCGATCGAGCAAGCGGAATCACTACTAGAAGCCGAGAGGCGATCGTCTCTACTTCAGACATCCCTTTTAGCGGAGGTACAGAAGCGGGCTGACGCACTGACGCTGAAGGCAAAACGAGAGCAAACGTTCCACCGCGTGCTCAAACAAATCAATCAAACTCTCGATATTGAAACAATTTTCAACACCACAACTCAGGAAACGAAAAATCTCTTACAGTGCGATCGCGCATCAATCTATCGCTTCAACCCTGACTGGAGCGGAGAATATGTGTGGGAATCGGTTGCAGACGGATGGAAGCCCCTAGTGTTTGGTCATCACATCCGCACGACGTGGACAGACACTCATCTCCAAGAATCTCAGGGCGGCAGGTATCGTCGGCAGGAGACGTTTGCGGTCGATGACATCTATTTAGCGGGTCATACTGCCTGCCACATTGAAATCTTAGAACAGTTCCAAGTAAAAGCCTATTGCGTCGTACCCGTGTTTGTGGGTGAGACGTTGTGGGGCTTGCTGGCAGCTTACCAAAATTCCGGCCCCCGCCACTGGGAAGCCGATGAAGTCAATTTGCTATCTGGGATTGGCTCTCAACTGGGGGTTGCCCTGCAACACGCCCAAGCAATACAGCAATTACGAACTCAGTCAGAGCAACTTGCCAGAGCCGTTGAGCGGGAAAGGGCGGTGGCTGCTATCATCGATAAAATTCGGCGATCGCTCGACATCGACACCATCTTTCAAACGACTGCCCAGGAAGTGCGTCAGCTTACCCAAGCCGATCGGGTTGCCATCTATCGCTTTAATCCAGACTGGAGTGGCGAATTTGTGGTGGAGTCCGTTGCCGATGGCTGGAAATCCCTGTTGCAGGAACAACACGAAAACCCAGAACTCCAGAACAATGTCAGCGAGTGTAGCGTGAAGTTACTCGTTACCCCAACCGCAGATACCTACTTGCAAGAAACACAGGGGGGTCTATATACACAAGGCGAATCATTTCGCGTGGTCGGTGACATCTACAAAGCCGGATTTACCGACTGCTACGTTGAATTTCTAGAGAGCCTTCAGGCCAGAGCCTACGCAATTGTTGCGATTTACCAGGGAAAACAGCTCTGGGGCTTGCTCAGCATCTATCAAAATTCAGGCCCCCGCTACTGGAAGGACGATGACATCACATTCCTGATTCAGGTAAGTGGTCAGTTAGGAGTGGTACTCCAGCAAGCGGAATTGCTGGGAGAGGCTGAGCAGCGCTCCTCCGTTCTACAAACGACATTAGAGGCGCAACTGCGACAACGAGCAGAGGAGTTAGCCAAGGAAGCTGAACGAGAACGAGCCATTGCTAAGGTCATTGACAAAATACGCCGCACTCTGGACATCGATACCATTTTCCATACGACTGCAACTGAGGTGCGCCAATTGCTGAATGCCGATCGCGTTGCCATGTTCCGGTTTGCTCTTGGCTCTGGTTACACAGAGGGGGAATTTGTCTCCGAGGATGTCTTGCCTGGTTTTCCTTCCGCAATGGCTGCCAAAGTCCGAGACCACTGCTTTGGGGAACATCATGCCACCCATTATCGGCAAGGGCGGATTTGGGGAGTGGACGACATTCATCAAGCCAATTTGCGCGATTGTCATTTAGCAATCCTTGCCCGCTTCCAGGTGAGGGCTAATCTAGTCGTGCCGCTCCTCAAGGGAGATGAGTTGTGGGGGTTGCTGTGCATTCACCAGTGTTCGCAACCGCACCGATGGCGGGAAAAAGAAATAGAATTTGTCACCCAAATCGCCGCTCAGCTCGGTGTGGCATTGCAGCAGGCAGAATTCCTCAGCCAGGTGCAGAAAGCCAAAGAAGCCGCTGATGCCGCTAACAAAGCCAAAAGTGAATTTTTGGCAAACATGAGCCATGAGCTACGGACACCCCTGAATGCTATTTTGGGCTTCGTCCAAGTTATGACTCGCGATTCTTCCCTGAATCACGATCAAAAGGAGCATCTGGAAATCATTGGTCGCAGTGGCGAGCATTTATTGTCATTAATCAATGATGTCCTGGAAATGTCCAAGATCGAAGCGGGTCAACTCACACTTAATGAAGTTAGCTTCGATCTTTATCGCCTGCTGAATTCATTGCAAGACATGCTGGAACTCAAAGCCGAATCGAAAGGCTTGCAGCTAATTTTCGATCGCGCCCCTGATGTTCCTCAATACATTCGCGCTGATGAAAGCAAACTGCGCCAGGTACTGATTAATCTACTCGGTAATGGTATCAAATTCACCGAATTGGGACACGTCATCCTGCGAGTTAGAACTGGGAAAGTAGCAGAGGACGAGGGGAAACAAGGGGACAAGGGAGATACGGAGCAGAAGAAAGACTCTTCCTGCCAACCCATTACTTATGACTACACCCAGAGACAGGAGAGCACAGGAGCTTTAGTATTAGCGAAGTGGGACGGAGTCCCCACAGGGGAACAGGAGAGCGAAATTGCCGTCTTACCGTTTTGCTCCTCTACTCGTCTGCCTCTTCTATTCGAGGTGGAAGACACAGGCCCCGGCATTGCGCCTGAGGATTTAGACCGTCTATTTGAAGCCTTTGGTCAAACTGAGACAGGTCGCAAATCTCAGGAAGGGACAGGTCTGGGATTACCGATCAGTCGCCGATTTGTCCACTTGATGGGGGGCGATATTACCGTTGAGAGTAAGCCTGAGGTCGGTTCGAGCTTTAGATTCTACATTCAAACCTGTCTGGCGGAGGCATCAGAGGTGCAGACCTTGAAACCCCACCAACTGGCGATCGGATTGGAGCCTTCTCAACCCACTTATCGGATTCTGGTGGTCGAAGATAAATGGGCAAATCGCCAACTCATGGTGAGATTACTCGCACCTCTTGGATTTGAGGTGCGGGAAGCAACCAATGGGCAAGAGGCGATCGCGCTTTGGCAAGACTGGCATCCCCACCTGATCTGGATGGATATGCGAATGCCCGTAATGGATGGTTACGAAGCCACACGGGAAATTAAAGCCAGAAGTGGCGATCGCTCCCCTGTTATCCTGGCATTAACCGCTAATGCGTTTGAAGAGGAACGCCTTGTGGCGCTGGCGATCGGGTGTGATGACTTTATTCGCAAACCCTGTCAGGAAGAAGTCATTCTAGAAAAAATGGCTGAGTATTTGGGTGTACGCTACATCTATACTGACTCCACCGAAACCACCATTGACTTAGAGCCTGTGACCTCTCCCTCAAATTCCTCAGAAGAGCCGCATTCATCGCTTTCTCCTAACAATTCTCAGCATCTGAAAATTCTGGTAGCAGAGGATAATTTGCTCAATCAGAAACTAGTTTTGCAGATGCTCAAGCATCTCGGCTACCAAGCCGATAAAGTGGTGAGCAATGGGCTGGAGGCACTGGAAGCGCTGCATTACCAACCTTACGATGTGGTGCTGATGGATATGGAAATGCCCAAGATGGATGGTTTGACTGCAACCCGGCAGATCCGTCAGGAGTGGGCGATCGAAGTCGGCCCCCACATCATCGCCATGACGGGTCGTGCACTACCGGAAGAACAGGAAGAGTGTCTGGCAGCTGGAATCAATGACTATCTCACCAAACCAATTCGCCTGGAAACTTTGTCTAAGGTTTTAAGTCAGTGTCAGCCTCGAGGTCATCAGCACTCATCAGACACTCTGTACCAGGAAGAGACAACACCCGCAGTTCTCAATGTCAAGATGCTACAAGAAATCGAATGTATCGCAGGTGAAGAAGGAGCAGCCTTCTTGGTCTCAATGATCGACATCTATTTAGAAGATGGATCTAAATTGGTGCAAAACATTCGAGATGCGATCGATCAAAAGCAGCCAGAGGTTTTATACCACACTGCTCATCTGTTGAAGACAACGAGTGCTTTTTTAGGCGCAGACGAATTTTCTCAACTGTGTCAAGAACTGGAGAAAATAGGAAAATCAGGCATCGTTACAGTTACCCCAGAGTTTGCCAACCGATTAGAAAGTGAGTACAAACGGGTAGAGTGTGCCCTAAAGATCGAGCAACAGAAGGCTCAAGCGTGAACTACCTACACTTCCCGTAAGGGTAAGTGTAGGCTTCTGCAATTCCCGAAAGAATCGTAGAACTTCCATCGCGGTACTAACGCTCTACTTGAGTTCTAAATCATGAAACGAACCTTTGCTGACTAAAATAAACTCCTCAAGCCCGTCAAAAATAAGCAACATTACTTATTGATAGGGTATCAACGCGTGAAGTTTTTTTACAATTACTTCTAATAAGAATGAGTAGCAATTTCCAGTAGATATTATTTAATTGTTTGCCGTTTTGCTTGAAAAAATACTTCATGGTTATTGCCATCAGTATTCGTTAAGCTGAAAGTAGGACAGAGATTAGAGGAAGTTCTATGAACGCTGTTTTTGCCACTGGATCAAAGCAACCCTCATGGCAAACTATTGCAATGTTTGCCTTGGGATTTTGGCTAAGTGGTAGTCTAATTGTCGATTTTGTACTCATGCCTAGTCTCTATGGGGCTGGGATGATGAGTCAAGCGGGTTTCGCAACAGCTGGTTATTCAATTTTCTGGATTTTTAATCGCATCGAGTTGTTGTGTGCCGCTTTGGTGTTAGTTAGCCTCCTAGCGCTTCGTGGTACTTCAAATCTTTATAGTCACGTAAGACGCTGGGCAATTTTCTTATCGGCGCTTCTGCTGGCAATTGCAATCATTTATACCTATATCATGACGCCGCAGATGACCGCCCTGGCAGTACAGCTCAATCTTTTGGAGCCAGTCAATGAGATACCTGCTGGAATGATTCCGATGCAGGGAGGGTACTGGCTGCTGGAAGTTATTAAGTTAGTGGCAAGTGGTACAGTGCTTGGCTGGTGCTATCGGGATTCCCGTCGGCTTGCCTAACCAGGTCTAAGTATCAAGCTAAAAAGCTCCTCACATTTGTGGGGGGCTTTTTTGTGACCAAAATATTTTTAACGCACCACAGAGGCACAGAGAACACAGAGAAAGAGGGGAAGAGGGGACAAGAGACTTGAATGCAAGTTTATTGTCTTCCCCTCTGTCCTTGGTTTTCTACCGAGAGAGCCATTTGAGGGTATCCCTGGCATCATGAGTGGTTTCAATCTGGGTGAGGCGAGTCAGGTTGCTGCCGTCGGCGTTGATCAGGTAGAGTGCTGTGTTGCTGTTACAGTTCTGGCGCGGTTGCATAGGAAAGAAACTCAGACCGCAGGAAGCCGTTGTATCGAACCCAGCCGACAGTACCAACCGCTTCCCATCAGGCGACCAATCAAATGCTTTGATTGCGCGGTGCGGTTCCTTGGCGGGTTCTAAGAGTTGCCGGACTGCCTTTGTCTTGAAGTCGAGTAGCCAGATAGTCTGTGCAGCTTTCTCGTTGTTCTTGTTGGCGGAGGCTAAAAACGCCAGATAGCGACTATCGGGCGAAATTTTGTAGTTCTCTAGCGCCTCGACGGGTAACTTATACGATTGAGCGGCAGAGTCGCGCAGCAGCATAGTTAAGTTACTGCGATCGCGCTTTACTTGCAAGACGGTTGGTACCCTCTGGGAATCGAGTCCCACAATCACCAGAAACTCCCCGTCGGGCGACCAAATAACAGTTTGCAGCTTATAAAATTCTTTATCCGTTAGGTTCGTCAGTTGGCGGCTCTTTTTACTGCCGATATCGAATAAGTAAACATTCTGAATTCCCTTTCCTGTCTTAAAATCAGTATCTACAGATGCCACCTGGGTTCCATCCGGTGACAGTTGTGGCGAATCTACCGTGATGGGACGCTGCGGATACCTTAAGGAGGGAATATTTAAGTTACTAACAGTACCGTTTTTGTCAATGAGATAGTCCCCATACTGACAGTTGAGGTCGGAGGCTAAGAGTAGTTGCTGGCGCTTTGGTGACCACGATAGTCCGCGAAACACAGTGCTACTGCTGCACGGGGATTTGGGGTCGTGTAGGCGATATCCTTGCAACTGCCACTCGGTTATTTCACCATTGTTCGCATCTACCAACAGCAGTTTTGTCTGCTCGGCTGCGCCTCGGATATAGTTCACAATGATGTTAGGGTTGGTGGGGATAGCGCTACTGCTCCCAATCTTGGCATTAACTTGCGTTTTGCTCTCCTTGTTTCCGCCACAGGCAAACAGGAGCAGCATCAGCAGGGTAAAAAGGAAGTAAGGAGCCAGCCTTAAACGTATGGACATAGACTGTCTGTCAGTGTTTTTTTGATTTGACGAAAGCGCTTTGTTATCAGTGCCTTGTTTAGTCGCTCTATAGGAGCTTTTTAGATTGGGTTAGGATGGCACTGAACACAAGTAACGTCCTCTTATTCACGCATCAGGTGGAGTAATCATGGCGGAATATCAAAAGATTGAATATCGGATTGGCAAAGACGGCAAAATTAAAGAGAAAGTTCTCAATGCCTCTGGCTCCAGTTGTACGAGTACGACCGCAGGACTTGAGCAGGCACTAGGCGAAGTGGAATCTCAAGAATTCCTGCCAGAGTATTATGAGGGTGAAGAAAATGTAACCGTTGAAGAAAGCCAATCTCTGACTCAGAGGTAAACGGCTGGTGAACGGTTTCGACCCTAATTTATTCTGGTTCGGTGGCCTCCTGTGGCTGGGAGGCACAGCCCTAGTTTTAAGCCTTATGGGGACTGATTCACAAACCAAAGAAAAGGTTCACTCACAGATTGAGCAAGTTTTGCGCGATCGCCTATCTCAGTTAGGCATTCCCACTTGGCAAGCGTTGCAGCAAAAATCTGGTTTAACTCCCCATTCTCTGCGGCGGGTACGTCGCGGCGATATTGGAAAACTCAAGCTCAACGAACTCCAGCAATTAGCAACGGCTTTAAGTTGGAGTCTTGAGGAAACGATGCACATTTTTGGTATTTCGTCAAGCGCTGTACTTGAAATCGAACAGTTACGGCAACAATGCCTGCGATTGCGCGAGGAGTTGCAGCAGCAGGCGAGCCAAGTGCAGTCTGATGAGCGAGACTTTGCCTTTGAGCAATTACAAACCTTACTGACTAACTATCCTACGGCTCGGAAGATGACACAGTCTAAGCCAGATTTGCCTGCAAAGAATCTGGTGGCGCTGTTTACACCCTTAGAGAATTTGCTCAACAGTTGGGGGTATGAATGCATTGGCAAGCCTTGGGAGCAGGTGCCCTACGATCCGCAATTGCATCAGCCAGATGCTGAGGATATCACGGTGGGAGAATTGGTATACATTCGGTTTGTGGGATATCAGGATGGCGATCGCATCCTTTGCCCTGCTAAAGTTAGCCGCACTCTCCCTCCAGGCATTAAAAGTGAAAACTGAATCCCTAGGACTGAATAATTCGTAGTTTGTAATTCATTCAGAGGTGAGAGTGCGGAGAGTAAATCCAAAATCCAAAATCCAAAATCCAAAATCGAATGACTACTGTTGCCATTGACTTCGGCACCAGCAACACCGTCGTCAGTTTGTTAGAACCCGACACCAAAGCCCCAAGAACCTTGAGGCTGAACCCAATCTCGCGTTTGTTCAAGCTGACAACGGCGGGGGGAGAAACCCAGGAAGTCCCGGTGGTGCCTACGCTAGTGTTTGTTAAAGAATCGGAACAGCTGGTGGTGGGAGAACCGGTGCGATCGCAACGTTTGGGACTTTCTCAACCCCAGCGTTTCTTTAAAGGCTTTAAACGGGACTTAGCCGCTGACTATCAACCTCCACCTCGCCAAATTGGCGATCGCACCTACTCGGCTGAAACGGTTTCAGAACTCTTTCTTCAGGCAATCTGGCAACAGCTTCAAGCCCAACAAGTCCAACCTGATCAGGTGATTTTTACTGTGCCTGTAGGCGCATTTGAACGCTATCTGGATTGGTTTCGTACCCTTGGCGATCGCTTGGGTGTTTCTCAGGTTCAGCTCGTTGACGAATCAACCGCTGCCGCCTTGGGCTACGCCTTACAGCGCCCCGGTTCAGTCGTTTTAGTCGTGGATTTTGGAGGGGGTACTCTCGATTTAAGCTTAGTTCGTACTGTTCTAGAATCCAATATCCAAAATCGCCACTCCTCTACCTCCCCTTATCCAGGGGGGAACTCTAAAATCCCAAATTCTTTGCGTGCCCAAGTCATCGCGAAATCAGATGCTTATGTGGGGGGTGAGGATATTGATACTTGGATTGTTGAAGATTACCTGCGTAAATCAGGTTCATCACGCGCCGACGTTGGGGAAGTGGGTTGGCAGAATTTGCTAGAAATTGCAGAACGCCTGAAAATCAGACTCTCCAGAGAGAACGAGGTAAAAGAGAGTTGGTTGGATGAAGAAACTTTTATGTCTTATGACTTGCAACTAAGTCGGGACGATTTAGAGGAAATTCTAGAAAATCGGCAACTCCTCGAACAACTGCGCGGTGCGTTGGATGAGGTACTAAGAATAGCCCTGACAAAAGGCATCAGCAAAGGGGAGATTGAACAAGTCTTGTTAGTAGGTGGCAGTTGCTTAATTCCCGCTGTACAACAATTGATTATTTCCTACTTTGGACGATTGAGGGTGAAGTTAGATAAACCCTTTGATGCCGTGGCACACGGGGCTTTGGCTGTCACGCAGTTGGTGGATGTGGAGGATTACCTGCGTCACAGTTATGCCATCCGTCTCTGGGAACCTTATACCAAAACTTATTCTTTTTTTACCCTGTTTGAGCCAGGGATAAAGTACCCCTGTCAGCGCCCAGAACCTCTGACGTTACAAGTAGCGATTGATGGGCAACGAGAAATTCGTCTGGATATTGGGGAAGTAGCTCAAATGACGCAAGCGGAGGTAACTTATGATCGCCAAGGACGGATGACAAGTAGCCAGCTACGTAAACAGGATGAGTATCGCTCGTTGGAAAGTCACCATCAGCAGGTTTGTGTGGCGCATCTCGATCCACCGGGGGAAGTGGGTGTTGACCGTATTTCGGTGCAGTTTGAAGTGGATGCTCAACGAATGTTGTTGGCAACGGTGAAGGATTTGCTGACGGGGAAGGTGTTG
>NZ_DATNPA010000359.1:0-12686 GCF_036703385.1 Allocoleopsis sp.
GGCGATCGGTTACTTCATTGGCCCTCCTCTAGGAGGGTGGGCTTTAGATCAGTCACCTTACATAGCTCATGGCTTTTGGCTAGCCGTTGTTGCTAGTACCAGCGTGGGCATCGTGATTTTGCAGCTTCTCCACCGTATGCTGCGATCCCATGTGCGATCGTACTAGTGTTCAGTGCACAGTCATCGGTGAGCAGTTGACCAAGAGTTCAGTTTCAGTGGTAATAAGAATTCCGCACAAGAGCAACGGTTGTAGGTAACGTCTTGGGGTTTAATCCTTCAAGAGTTACCTGCTCACTGCTCATTAGACCTCTTGCATAAATCCTAGAATGCCCCCTAAATCCCCCAATTTTGGGGGACTTTGAACTCATGTTCCCCCCAGAATTTGGGGGCTAGGGGGGCAAAGATTTACTTTTGCAAGAGGTCTATTGCTCACTGCTCACTGTTTACTCGCTAAGCTCAATGGCTCTGAACGCTAAAGCGATCGCGGGTGAACTGGATTGAAGACTACTCACTGTTTACTCGCTAAGCTCAATGGCTCTGAACGGGTTGCGGTCGAGGCGTCCTGACGCCTTTGTTCAAGTGCATTCCCAATCAGCTTCAATAGCAGCCAAGAAACAGAGCGCTCTTCTTCTTGTGCCCACTCTTCCAGCTCTTTTTTCCACTCTGGTGGAATGTATGTTGTAACACCCGCCAGTGAAGTTTTGCCGCCCATTAGAGATTTCTCTGTTGTGTCTCCTTATTAAGTATAGTGACCCTTTTTGGTTTAGTACAAGACGCTAAGCCATGCTAGGGTATGCTAATGTAGCAATGATTCCAAAGACTGCTTTCATGAACATTCTCAGTGACATCCTTTCCCAACCGCTTCAATCCTCCCCTGCCAAAAAGCAACGTCGTGCGATCGAAATCAGGTCGCAACGCGAGATCGGCATTATGCGTCAGGCGTCGAAGATTGTGGCAACCGTTTTGAGCGAGATTTCAGCGATGGTTAAGCCAGGGATGACGACGGCTGACCTGGATATTTATGCGGAGAAGCGCATCCGAGAAATGGGTGCCGTTCCCAGCCTCAAAGGGTATCGTGGCTTTCCGGCAACCCTCTGTACCAGCCTGAACAACGAGGCCGTACATGGCATCCCTAGTCCTAAGCGAGTGATTCATAGTGGTGATGTTCTCAAGGTGGATACCTGTGCTTATTACCAAGGCTTTCACGGTGACTCTTGTATCACTCTCGCCGTTGGTGACATCTCTGCGGAAGCCGCCAACTTTATTCGTGTAGCCGAGGAAGCGCTGTACAAGGGTGTTGAGCAAGTCAAAGCTGGGAATTATTTGATTGATATTGCTGGTGCCGTTCAAGACTATGTGGCAAGCAATGGCTATAGCATTGTGGAAGATTTCACCGGTCATGGCGTGGGGCGGAACATCCACGAAGAACCCGCCGTTTTCTTCTTCCGCACCCGTGAATTACCCAATGTTAAGTTGCGATCGGGAATGACGTTGACGATTGAACCGATTCTGAGTGCAGGTTCTAAGCAAACGCACTTGTTACCGGATGGCTGGACGGTAGTAACCGCTGATCATTCCCTAGCCGCGCAGTTTGAACATACGGTACTGGTCACTGAAGACGGCTGCGAAATTTTGAGCGATCGCACAACGCTCTAACTCCAATTGCAGGGTGCATACCCAACCCTATCCAACAGGGAAACTTAGGTGAGGTTAACCTTACTTTGTTTAGTGAATACCGTAAATTGACACCCTTGAAAAATATTTGTTACATTTATTTACAAATAAAGATGCAAAACTAAACAAAAGTTCAAGGAGAAACGTCCATGACTATCCTGATTGCCTTATTCGTTGTGGGCTGGGCGGCTGCGGCTATCATCGGAACTCAGGCTTACTTCCGGGGTGAGCAAACCAAGCCCATCCATGAACGCAACTGGCGCTCCAAGTCCTTTGAAGCACTGGCTCAATCCATCACAGGTACTGAAACAGACTACAGCCAGCGTACTCCTGCCTTTGAAATCGACGCCTACAGTAGCCAACTTCTGCCTAAGGTGTAAGAAAGAAGGGTAGATCATGGCTACCCTTTATAAATTTAAGCTGGATAACGCCGCCGCAACATGAACGGCGGCGTTGTTGTCATTAGGTGATGGGTGTGGTGGATGCAATTTTTTCGCTAACAGAATGACAAGCACGTCAGGATATTCATAAATGTTGATAGCGAACGCACTGCGAAAAAGATGTTACACAATGTCCATAGCGTCTGTGGAAATTCCTTTAAGCGGCTCTTTTAATGTCACCTGATTCTTAAGTGTGTCGTCTAGCGCCTTACACACCTCCTCGAAAGATTTGGTGGCTGGCTTGTCGTGGGATTGGGTATTAAATTCTACAATAACGGGAGCCGTATAGGTATTGGGACCTGTCTCAAAATAAAAATGATAGGAAATACGGGTTGCAACCGGGATGCTTATTCCGTCAACTATAAGGTCTTGCTTCCTAGCATTTACAAATAGATTAAGCTTCCACGCTTGGTCTTTGGTTAACCATCGCTTTATGTTTGTCTCATAACTGAGCATCTCTGTATTTGCCGCTGCTGTTCCTAGTACCAAGTTTTCACTGATTTGTTGAGGCTGGTTGGTTCGTTTGATCAAGTCTTGTGATTTTTGGGATAGATCGCCAACGTGTGTCTGCCCGATGCTGAAAGCCACCAAGTGGAGCCATTCCCACGATAATGAGGTGGGGATGGCAAACCCTAATTTCCGCGCGGCTTCATTCGGGCTGATGTTATCCATCACCTTGGTCTGCGTGATGTTGCGCTTGCTGCTGGTGGGAAGATCATCATAGCCATGCCCAACAGCAAAAGACATCTGGTTGTTTGTGTCTTCTCCCTGAGAAACACCGCCTTTGGGATACTGAACTAATCCACCCATCCCGCTTGTGACTGTTTCCATAGTTGTGTCACCGCTTTGGTTATAACGGAAGGGGAAGGGTGGGGTATAAGAAGTGCCTGTACTTGTGTCCAGAGGTGCTGCTCCCACCAACTGCCGCGCTTCATTGATAGTGTAGGTCTTTGAAGTGTCATTGTGAAGTTCTTGGATTTTAGTCTTCTGCTGTTGGTTCAAGTCCTTCATCACTTTGGTATTGGATTTCAGCGTTCCCGGTTGATAGCCTTCAATTTGACGCTGAATAGGGGTTGGGAAACTCAGATGCTTTTTCTGCTGCACCACATGAGTCAACTCATGGGCAATCAACTCCTGCCCCCCTCGACTCCCCGGATCATAAGCCCCCTGCCTAAAGAACACATCTTGCCCTGTCGTGAATGCCTTCGCTTGAATCGACTGATTCAACTGATCGGATAGAGCATCCGTATGTACCCTCACCCCACTAAAATCCGCCCCCATCGCCTGCCCCATTGACTGTTGCAGACTTGCATCTAAAGGCTGTCCCCCTCCTCTTGCACTATTAATGGCAGTGTCCAAATCCGTCGAAGCTTCTCCTCCTGCGATCGCTTCTCCACTCTTGAGAGTTGACTTCGCCTGAAGTTCCTCTGGCTTTTCTTCCTGCTGTTGGAGAGGGGTAATTTCAGGTTTCGCCTGAAGTTCCTCTGGCTTTTCCTCCTGACGCTGTACCGACTGCCCTTGAGTTGATGGGGCAGAAGCTGGTGCATTGATCTGTTCTATCACCTGGGATGCAACCCGATCCGCTTCCTGTTCGTACTCGTCTCTTGGTTGCCCAATGGTCAACTGACGCTGGATCGGTGATGCTGAAACCTGTTGCCGAGAGTTAAACAGCGATCGCTGTCTCCCCAACGGCACCTCAGGTGTCTCCACCGGACTCATTGCCTGGATGGGTGGCGCATCATCATGTTCCCCAGGCGGAGTAACCCGAATATTTGCAAAGTTATGACCAAATCGCTGTGCCCGTTCCATGCGCTGCGCCCGGAAATCCTCCATCCCGGTTTTCACCCCCCCCAACTGCTCTTGCTCCTCCGACGTGATGCTACCATCCTGCTCATTGAGTTCCAGCTTCTGAGCCTCAAACGGGTGAACGTTAAATAGATTTTTCGGCTGTGGAGGGCGAGAACTCTGATCTTGGAATGAATGCGTTCTTTGGAATCCCATATTAACCCCCTGCCTCTGGTAGTGCGCGTCGAGTGTGGTATTAGATGCCTCGTATTTTCTTGTGCGATCGCGACTCCCGCTCCATCAGGCAAGCAACAAAACACCCTGCGATCAGAAACTCGATTGCAATTAATTAACTATATGATATGGCTGAATCAACTTTGACTCGTGGAGAGTATCCTTCCTGATAAAGGGGGTAGTCAACCGGGATTTGGTATCAAGTATCCTTTCGCGTCGTGAAATGGTAAAGCGATCGCGCCACACTAGAATCAAGCGTGGATTAAAACAGATCCATGTCCCACGCTGCGAATCCAACAAATAGGAGCGATCACGAATGATTCCCACACCTGGCGGACAGATGCCTATCGATATGACCTTTCCCCTCTGGGGTTTAGCCATTTTCATTGTATGGACGATCGCTATCGTTGTCCTTCTGCTCACCGTCAGGATTCGGCATCTAGCTACGGGCGGTTCTGCCAAAGATTTCGGAATACCAAACGATGAAAGCTTGCTTTGGCGACTCTATCGGGTACAGTCCAACTTGGTAGAAAACCTACCTTTGTATCTGGGAGTTGTCTTCCTCCTCACAGTTCGGGCTGTCTGCGGAACAGTAGTCAATGTACTGATTGGTGTGTACATCGTATTTCGGATTGTACACTCACTGATTCACATCGCTGGTCTCGATCCAAGGTTTCGGTTCTTAAGCTTAGTAATTCAGTTCGGCTGCTTGCTCGCCTTAACTGCCCTGGCAATCTTCTAGTTGAGGAATTTGAAGGAGCTTCGATTATGGCAACAGAAAACAGCAGATTATCAGCAGGTCAGATTATCTTTGCGATAATTTATATTCTCATAGTTCCGATAATAGTTCTCTTGCTTTCCGGCGATTGGCTGTGGGTTGAAGGATGGATATTTAGCGTTTGGCTGATTCTCATTTCTGTATCCACTGTAATTTATTTGTATCGAAAAGACCCGGAATTACTGAGAGAAAGGTTTAAACAGCCAGGAACTGACAACCAAAAAGTCTGGGATAAGTATTTTCTGTATGGATTTCAACTCCTGTTTTTGGCTTGGATTGTCATTATGCCAATAGATGCCAAACGATATGAATGGACAACTAACTTTTCCTTGTGGCTGAAGGTTTGGGGAGGGATGGGATTATTAATTTCGTTTTTCTTTTTATACCGTTCCTTTACGGATAATACCTTTTTATCGCCTCTGGTGAGAATCCAAACCGAACGCAACCAACACGTTGTTTCAACAGGAGTTTATGGCTTTGTGAGACATCCCATGTATCTGGGAGCGATATTTCTATTTATGGGAACACCAATATTGCTGAGTTCTCAATATGGTGTTTTAATTGGGCTTGTAATTTCCTTTCTTCTCGTCGCTAGAATTTTGGGAGAAGAAAAGATGTTAGTCGAAGAATTGGACGGATATGAAGATTACAGAAATCAGGTGAAATATAGACTGATTCCTTTAGTCTGGTAACGCTTTGGGTCAGCTTTGCATTACTAAGGAGTCTAAAGATGGCAACTAACTCTAGTTCAAATCAAGGCGATCGCGTTTCTACCAAAGAGCAGAACCAAACACCTCAGGCTCACGAAATTATTGATGTACAACAGGTCGATTGTTGCATTGTGGGCGGTGGGCCGGCGGGTGTAGTTCTGTCATTGCTTTTAGCGCGACAGGGAATCTCTGTCATGCTCTTAGAAGCGCATCGAGATTTCGATCGCGACTTTCGGGGAGATACTCTTCAGCCTTCCGCAATGGAAATCATGGCAGAGATGGGACTTGCCGATCGCTTGCTGGAATTGCCTCACACCAAACTGCACAGCATTACGTTGAGAGCACCCGATGGCAGCGTTATTTTCTCTCCTAGTTTTAACCATCTCAAGACTCACTACCCTTACGTCACCGTCATGCCCCAAGTTCGCTTCTTAGACTTCATCGTGGGGGAAGCAAAACAGTATCCCAACTTCCAACTCATTTTAGGGGCAAATGTTCAGGAGTTGGTTGAGGAAGATAGCGTGATTCGGGGTGTACAGTACCGGGGGCATGGGGGTTGGCATGAAGTCCGGGCGCAGGTGACAATTGGGGCGGATGGTCGTCATTCCCGACTGCGAGACTTAGCAGGCTTAGAAGCAGTTCAAACCTCGGCACCAATGGATGTCTTGTGGTTTCGTTTACCGCGTTTACCGGAAGATGCGGAAGGCTTGAACGGACGAATTGGGCAAGGACGGATGACGGTGTTGCTTGATCGGGGGGAACAGTGGCAGATTGCCTATGTTATTCCTAAAGGTGGGTATCAGCAAGTACGGGCAGCGGGCTTGGAAACCCTGCGTCAGAACATTGTGGAAATCCTGCCAGAGTTCAAAGAACGGGTGCAACAGTTGCAAGACTGGCAACAAATTGCCTTTCTCTCAGTAGAGTCGAGCTACGTTCGTCGCTGGTATCGCTCTGGACTATTGTTAATTGGGGATGCGGCGCACGTCATGTCTCCAGTTGGAGGAGTTGGCATTAACTATGCAATTCAAGATGCGGTGGCAGCCGCCAATCATCTCAGTCAACCCTTGAAAAATCAACAGGTACAAGTCAGCCATCTGGCAGCCGTGCAACGGCAACGGCAGTTACCCACTCGCTTTATCCAGGCATTTCAATCCTTCATCCAGCAAAACCTGATCAAGAGTGCGCTGAATAACCAAACGTTTCAACCCCCGGCGCTGCTAAAACTGCCGATTCTGCGAGACATTCCACCTCGCATCATTGGCTTTGGGCTGTTTCCTCCCCATGTGCAGTGCTAGAGCGCCGATTCATTACTTAAGATTGACAGAAGCGGCAAGATGTGGTAATAAGCAGGGTGAATATAGCGTTTCTCAGATGTGTGAAGTGCATCAGAATGACCTAACCCCCAACCCCTTCCCTACAAGGGAAGGGGTGTTAAGAATCAAAGCCTCTCTCCTTGTAGGAGAGAGGTCAGAGTGTACCGCATCCAACCATTCGTGACAAGTTAAGGCCAAAACCCTTTTGTCAAGGACTCTTTGCCAATGCTGATCATGTCACTATATCAGGCTTCTAGACTTCATGAGTAAATCTGCTCATGGACGAAGGATTTTGGAGTTAGTCCACATTTAGCGTTGACTCTCCTTCTGAAACGCTAGATATGGGATTTGACTATTTCAGGAACTGCTTAACTTGTCACGAATGCATCCAACCGAGAACCTCTATATTTATCAGATCTGTCAATCTGTTCATGGTTCATAGGAATTACTTTCTTGCGATGAACACGAGAACTATGAACAAAAAACGACAAGCTATAAACGAAGTGATGAGCCGGACTTGATATGAATTATTGCGATCTGCTGTAAGCAGCGCTTCGCGATCGCCTAAAATTTTCTGTACGAATGCTTCGCCCCTACAAAATTGGGATGCTCCCTCTGTGCCTTCGCGATCGCTTGGAGTCTGAAGAGTGTGGGAACAGGAAAATCTTAGAGTTTTATCCCCTTGAGAACATTCCAGGCTTTAACAACATTCCCTTGGAGGAGAGCTGCTCCACCAGAGAGAGCCTGAACTTCCGGGATATTAGGATTGAGTTTGAGCGCTGGTTCGATCGCATTCTGAGCATCTCTACCCCGCCATTGATAGATATAGAGGAAGGCGAGGTAAGCATGAGCGTAGGGGTTTTGGGCATCGAGCTGCACCACGCGCTTTAAAGCTGCGATCGCACCGTCTGGGTCTTTTTGCAAAACGTGGGAAAACGCCAGTCCATAAGCAAAATCTCGGTCTTTTGGTTCCTGCTGAAGGCGGAATTCTAGAGATCGTTCTGCCTGAATGGTGTAATCCTGAACTGGGTCATACTGGTTAATTCGCCCAATTTCATCAAAGATGCGATCGAGCGCTTTTCGCCCTTCGGGTAAGCTAGTCGCTAGCGTCCGCAGTTGGGTGACTAAATCCAATTCAGGAGCAGGTGTGGCAGGAGCTTTGGGGTCGATGTTCAGCGTGACTAATGGTACTGCGATCGGGTAATTCTCAGTGGTTTCTCGATTCACATAAGTTGCTTCCAGGGTGTAAGTTCCAGGTGCAATGTCAGCCGGAGGGAGCATTGCCGTTGTTTCAATCACTTGAAAACCACCAGGCAATGACTGATCACTTAAGCGTCCGGGATAGAGTTCTCCCAAACCGATGCCGTGGTCATGCAACCATCGTTGCGAATTGGGTTGAGCAAGGTTAGTTGATTTTGCAGTTTGACTTTCCTTTTTAGGCAGAGGAGATTCGGGAGGAGTAGATTTGGGATTTTGAGTTGAAGGCGAAATCTGGGGATTAGTTGATAGGTTGCTAACTGGCTGATTCATAGAGATGAGCGGCACACTCGTGTCTTTTTTCCAAGTCAGCACAACGATTCCCGATCGCAATTGTTCCCAGGAACCCGACCATTCGTAAGTGACGGGGACGGGTTTCCCTGGAGGGACTTGTGGGGGTACAGTGACTCGCTCTAATTTTACCTGGGTGAGAGGTTGCGGGATTGACTGGACTTGTACAGGCGGTTGGACACGATGATAGAGCTTGAGAGCACTGTTATCGGGTAATTTCCAAGTTTTTTGGACTTGGAAATCTGGGCTTTGTTCGACCGCCTGAACCATCATGACTTGCGCTTCTCTGGGTGAACCTTGATTACCCGTTTTGCTGAGAAACCAAGAGAGCGATCGCAAATCTTGTTGGATAAACTTCTTCCGAGTACCCACTTCACGTCCATAGACCTGAAACCTTCTCAATGCACCGTAATAGTTGAAATTGTTGTGATTTATCTCCCCTATCCTAGGCAGGACGCCAACGGTTGCTTTCAGTCGGGGGGTCGTGCGAATAATTTCCTCAACCACCTGAGCGTGAGGCCACTGTGCCCCTCGATCAGGAAAAGTTTGAGCCTTGGGACTCAATGTCTGCGTTAAATAAGTCCCTGCTATCCCTCCAATGGGGAAGAGATTCAGACACATCAGCAGAAAGGCTAAACCCACCGTTGCCCAAGGTACAACCCGCAAACGTCTAGGCCACACCGTCAAACCATAGGCCAGAATGACCGAGAGAATCGGCATATAAGGCAAGACGTAGCGCGTATCTTTATTAAAATTTGCCGAGCAGATGAAGTAGGAGGCAATGAGAAACACTGCCAACCACCGGAAGGCGGAGGCGTTATTGGATTTTGGATTCCTTTTGTACCTTAAGCCGTGAGTTCCATCTATTTGTGAATCATTACGGCTAGCCGCCGACGAGATTATCGTGTTATTCGACTCAGCGCCTTTGCCTCGATTACGGAATAGAGGCCATGACAGAATCCAGTACAACAGTAAACCAACCAGGGGTACTAGGAGTAAAGGCCAAGAAACAGCACGCGGTAAGTCATTCCAGTAATACGTCCAAGCGGCGAGGGTATTGAGGGGTGGATCACCTTCCTCCGTGCCGGGAACGATAATGGCATTCTGATAGGCACTGAATAAATAGATCCAGTTGATGCGGTACCAAGGCCCAAAGATCAGGACAGAGACCAGGAAGCCGCCGATTAACTGAGCAATTCGTCCCCATGCTCGTTTTCCCAGCAGTGGCATTACCAGCCATAACAGGGGCACAAAGATAAAGAACAGAACGGTCTGTTTGACCATCAGTGATAGACCCAAGCAAGCACCAAACGCTAACGCCCAAAGCCATCCCTGCCCCTTCGTTTTCGCATCCCGCCATCGGGTGAGACACAAAAAACTGGCTGCCACTAAAGCGGTCAGGGGATAGTCATGCATGTAGTGGAGGCGAACGATGTAAAGCCTAGGCAGCAGCACACATAGTGCTGCTGCCCATAAACCCACCTGGGTATTAAACAGGTGTTTGCCTAAGTTGTAGACTGAAACCAGCAAAATGCCGCTAAATAGCAAATTAACGAGAAGCGCTTGCTCTGGGCCAGTGCCAAAGATGAGTTGAAAGGGAGCCGTGACAATGTAGAGCAGGGGTGGGTACTTGGAAGACAGCTTCCATAAATGCTGCCACCATTCCCCGGAGAATAAGTTGGCGTGTTGTAGAGCGTTGAGGTAGTTTAAGGAGCCAGTCAGGTGGTTGGTGGGGTCCCAAGAGGGAACGGCGCGGTCAAGAGCTAACCAGATGCGATCGCATAACGCACCGATGAGCCAAATGGCTCCCAGTATGTGCCATGTCTTGAATCGGCTGCCCTGCTCTTTATCTGTTTTGTCTGCCACGAACGTTACCTGGGTGATCCTAGTCGCTTCCTCATTTTGCATTAGAACATGAGGATTGCCTTCTCCTGGCGAAGACGCTTCACGAATGGCACTGTCTAAAGAGCGATCGCTTCTCTTTCTCTCAATCCTGCTAAACGAGCTAGATAGTAGGTAGGCAAGGCTCCCAATGCCAAAGCGAGGGCTTGCACAGCGAACAACCAGTGGACATCGGGGTAAATTTTGTAGAGCAAAGCCAAGGGATAAAACACCCAAGCGGCATGATCGCCCAGAATGTGAACCTTAATCAAAGAAGAGATGGGGGGTTGCCCTTGACTAATCAGGTAAATAGCTTGGTCGAAAATTCCTAAATCCCAGCCGGTTGATTGAAACAGCGCATGTCGTACACTACTACATAGGAATAGGACGAGGACGCTTACACCTATCATCCCAGCCAACAGATAGCCCTTGAACGGTTGCCTATAGGATTTTGGCAGTCCCCTGCTCAATAACTTGACATTTACCGGGAATTGTGGTATAAATTTGCGTTAAGAAATGTTATGAAAAGTATGCTAGGAATTTTCCTAAGGCAAATCATCTATCTTGTGAAGTGAGTATCTTGCTGATACGAAGTTGCTTTTGTAGATAGTACTTTCTCTTCCTTGTCCCCCTTTAGTAGTTAGACGTAATTAATTACACAAAAAATGGGCTGAAAACTTTGTCTAGCAAGGAATCAGTATGTAATTAATTCTGTCCGGTTACTTATCTACTACTATGAGCTGCAACTTGGTATCACCTCATTCTTTTTGCAAGGGGCACCCATGAACTGGTGAAAGCTGAGTACGTCCCACAAGGGAAGCGATCGCAACCACTAACTTAGCTGGTTCTACTGGCTTAGTGACGTGTCGGGTGAAGCCAGCTTGCAGAATTTGCTGTTGGTTCGTCTCTCCAGCATAGGCGGTGAGTGCGATCGCAGGAATCTCTCCCCCTTGCTCTGGTGGTAGTGATCGGATTTGGCAAATTAACATATAGCCATCGATTTCAGGCATCCCAATATCGCTCAACAGTAAATCTGGCTGCCACTGTGCCAGCACCTCCAGTACCTCAGCCACTGAGGTAACGGCACGCACTTCAACGCCATACTGTTCGAGAATAAAGACGAGCAACTCCAGGGTGTCTGCCTCATCATCCACAACAAGTATCCGTATGCCTTCCAGATTTGGTGAGTCCTCAAGCACCGAATTCTTGTCTGGGGCAAGAGCGTCTAAGTGCATCAGGGGTAGCGTGACAGTCAAGGTAGTCCCCAGCCCTTCTCCCGGACTCGCTGCCTTGACAGAGCCACCGTGGAGTTCTATCAGGTGGCGGACAATCGCCAGTCCCAGTCCCAAGCCGCCGAATTGACGAGTCGTGGTGCTGTTCTCTTGGCGAAAGTAATCAAACACATAAGGCAGAAAGTCTGGGTGAATTCCCTTTCCTGTATCGCTGACTTGGATTTGAGCGTGGGTGTCGTTGTACTCCAGCCGAACTTCTACCCGACCTCCATTCGGTGTAAATTTAACGGCGTTAGAGAGCAGATTCCAGATGGCTTGCTGTAAGCGGTTTGAGTCTCCCTTGACCATGCCAATGGTGGAATCTATCTTTAAGTCAAGCTGAATTAACTTAGCTTCAGCCGCTAGACGCACTGTCTCGATCGCTGACTCAATGGTTGATGCTAAGTTGACTGAGGAAATATTCAGACTGAGTTTGCCTCGAATGATGCGGGAGACATCCAACAAATCTTCAATTAGTTCGCTCTGCACAAGCGCATTACGCTCGATTGTCTCAAGAGCGCGAGCGGTGGTGGATTCATCTAGTTTTCGGCTTCTCAAGAGTTTAGACCAACCGAGTATGGGGTTGAGGGGCGATCGCAATTCATGGGAGAGTATGGCTAAAAACTCATCCTTCATCTGGTTGGCGGTTTCGGCTTGTGCTCGCGCGGCCTGTTCTCTCTCTAGAAGTTGTTTTTGTTCCAACTCCGCCCGCTTGCGATCGCTCACATCCGTTACCATCGCGAGGACACCGCTGAATTCACCGTTGTCACCGAAAATCGGGCTGGTGCAGGATAGAACCCAGATGAGTGAGCCATCTTGGCAACACAGCCGAAACTCAGACTGGTCTTTAAACCCCTGCTTCCGTTGCTCAAACCTGTACTTAGCGGCGGCTCGGTCTGACTCGTAGATGAACTCGAAGTAGGAACGACCGAGCATTTGTTCCACAGAATAGCCCAACATCTGAGCCATCTGAGAGTTGACATAAGTGGTTCGTGCCTGTGGATCGATTAACCAAATCCCCTCATTTGCCGTCTCTACAATTCGACGATACC
>NZ_DATNPA010000360.1:0-17373 GCF_036703385.1 Allocoleopsis sp.
GACGAACAAAAACGAGTAATCACAGGTATTGTCGAAAATGTTCGCATTGTGAATCTCTATGTACCGAATGGTTCGGCAGTGGGAAGTGATAAATACGATTACAAACTTCGTTGGCTCAAGGTATTGCGGGAATACCTGAAAGCCTTGTTAGAAAAACAGCCCAATGACTTCTGTGTCTGCGGAGATTTTAACATTGCTCCAGACGACCGAGATATCTATAACCCTAAAGGCAAAGATAATGCTATCATGGCCTCTCCTGTGGAACGCCAAGCCTTACGGGACGTTTTAGAGGTGGGGTTAGCTGATGTCTTTCGCAAATTTACCTCCGAGGGGGGTCACTATACTTGGTGGGATTATCGTCAAAATGGTTTTACTCGCGATCGCGGTTGGCGGATTGACCATCACTACCTTACCGCCAACCTCTACAATCAAGCGATTAGTTGCACGATTGATAAAGGGCCTAGGAAACTTGAGCAACCCAGTGACCATACTCCCGTAATTGTTGAGTTTTAGGGTCAGAATATCTGTCACCATCAAGGTTAGGACGAATAGCACTGACTTAAGAACTTTCCTACTTTACCAACCAACCTTTGTGCAGGGGGTCTCTAGGTAGGCACTCCGTCCACCAGTGGGGGGTTTGGGGGGAAACCCCCCAATCTGGGTTTTTTTCAAAGAACGACTACTTCTTGCTTAAGTCAGTGACATTCAGATTAGGACAGACTGAACGGCTCAAACGACCACCTACTAGTAATAAACCTAAAAGCCTTCTGCCTTTTGCTATATCAGGTAGAAATACTTACTAGGGAAAAATACACTGAGAGATAGTCGTTCGCTACCAACGAGGTATTTTTTCATGTACTTAGTCACTGGAGCAACAGGACAAATTGGTCGCCGCGTCATCCGCCTCTTGCGGGAGCAAGAGCTACCAGTACGAGCCTTTGTCCGCCTTACTTCTCGCTATGGAGAGTTAGAAAGCCGGGGTGCTGAACTGTTTATTGGTGACTTGCAGGAGGAAAGAGATATCCAGAAAGCCTGTAAGGGGGTTCAGTACATCATTAGTACGCATGGTTCTGGCAGGGGCAGTGCACAAGCCCTAGACTACCGAGCCAATATCGAGATAATTGACCAAGCCAAGGAGCAGGGTGTCCAGCACTTTGTGTTTATCTCCGTCTTAGGAAGCGATCGCGGTTATGAAGATGCCCCAGTCTTCAAAGCCAAGCGAGCTGTAGAAAAGTACTTAGAAGCCAGTGGGCTGAACTATACCATTCTGCGTCCTTCTGGGTTGGCATCGAACTTAATTCCCCTAGCAGAACAATTTCGGCAAACAGGGATTTACCTACTCAACGGTGATGGCAAAAACCGAACTTCAATTGTCAGTACGGACGATTTGGCGCAGATGGCTGTCGATTCTGTCACGGTGGAAGGAGCACGCAATCAAACCTTTGCTGTAGGGGGGCCAGATGTTCTGAAGCGGGAAGATATCCCTCGGATTTTCAGCCGCATCTTTAACCGGGAGCCGATGATTATTAATCCACCCTTGTTCGTGTTTGATGGCATCAGAAATGCTCTAGGTTTTGTTAACCCTCAAACCCGGAAAGGCTTGGGTACACTAAGGACATTGCTAGCTAATGAATTTTTCTGCACACCCGAAGAGGTTGCTAGGCTGGAGTCAGTTTACAACTTGAAATTAGAATCTTTGGAAAGTTTCTTGAGGCGTTATTTAGGGACTTAGGAGTGGTTAAAAAAACTACCTCCTATTGTCAGGCACGGCAACCCTAATCCTTGAGCTTAGGCACAATGGTAATGATGCCGTGCCCCTACCCTATGGGGTACACAACAGTTAATCTGGAAACAGTCGTCAGCTCCATCGTGACACTCCTAAGGTTTAACCATGAAATCGTTTTGGGCGAGAATTCCTCAAGAAGTTAAATTCATAGCGCTTTCTGTGGGGGTGGTCGGTGTCGCGGTGGTGCTGATGAAAGAGCCTATCCCTTCAACGAACCAGCTACCCTCATCCCCGCCGGAAACTCCCCTCTCAGCTTTGCCAACACCTCCTCGAGAGCTGCTAAATACTCCATTACTGGATGAGCCGTTGCCATCCCCGATATATCCCTTACCCCAGTTATCTCCGCCCCTCAAGGAACTGGGAAAAGACCCTCTTGGTGTTAATCCCTCGCCTCTGCCTACAGTCCCTCTCCCAGGCTCTGTTCTTCCTAGTCCCCCGGCAAAAGGTCTAGAGCAACCTCTGCCAGTTATCCCCTCTCCTGGAGGGTTACCCAATCGGAACAGCCCCAAAGGAACGGGTTCAACTCGCGGCTCTTCTCCATCTACAAGTCTTCCAGGTATTCCACCAGAATTGCTCTCTCCCTCACCCGTGACAGTCCCTCCCTCTTTGAGTTCGGTTCCCGATCAAAAAGGAGCTTCAACTGAAACAGCAGGAAAGAAGACCAGCACGAATAAGAACGCCGTCATCGCAGAAGTCAGAAACTACTTTAAAAAAGGCTGGAAACCCCCTTCCAATTTGAAGGAGCCTTTACAGTACAGTGTTGTCCTCAATGCAGATGGTACCATTCAACAAATTCTTCCTCTGAGCAATGCCGCCGGAGAGTACATCAATAACACGAATCTTCCCTTGCCGGGTAATTCGTTGGCCTCTCCCGCTGAAGAGGGAAGCAAGACGGGCGTCCTCCTAGAATTTAGGCCGGATGGGAAGGTCAAAGCTTCTTTGGAAGAGGTGAATCTACCCAGTGCTTCACCCAGTTCTCGCCGTGGAGACTCATCCAATTTTCCGCCTAAGCAGGCGCGTCCTTGAGGAGTGATAGCAGTGGATTGGGTCGCGGCTGAGTGTTCCCACTCCTCCTGCAACGTCAGGTCAGGTTGAGCCACTCCCACGGATTGAATCCGTGGGATTCAGGCATCAGACAGGGATTGCAGCCTGAGACTGTCTAACATCCCCTACGCCTATGGTTGAACTCCCAACCATTTTGATATTTACAGCGGCGTTGGCATCCCTGTCGTTAACTGAATGACAAGATGGACAGCGCCAACGTCTAACGGATAAATCCAGTTCATCTAGAACATGACCACAACAAGAGCAAGTCTTACTAGATGGATACCAGGGGTCAATGTAGATAACTTGCTTGCCTTTCTTTTTGGCTACCCACTCTAGGATTTGGAGAAAGTCTCCTAACGCCAAGTCATTGACTTGGCGTCCCCATAGTTGCTGCATTCCTTTGAGGTTTAGAGTCTCGAAACACAACACATCGCATTGGTCAGTCAACTTATGTGCAAGCTTCCAAAACCAATTACGTCTACGATTAGCAACAGCCTCGTGACAACGAGCTAGATGCTTTCTGGCTTGTTCCCGGTTGTTTGACCCTTTCTGCTTTTTAGAATGCTGCTTAGATGCCTTGCGAACTATGTTGAGAGATGCTTTTAGGAATAGCGGCGATTCAATACTGAATCCTTCCGAGCAAGTGAGAAACGTCTTCAACCCAAAATCAAATCCAGCTATTTTACCAGTCTCGAATGTGACTTCTGGTGTCGAATATCCGTCTACAACAACAACCATAAACAACTCACCTAATGGTGTTCGCTTAATAGTCAATGTCTTAACAGTTCCCTCTATTTCTCTGGAGTTCCAGTATTGGTAGACTCGGCTTCCTATTTTGACTCGATTTCCACCCAGAAACTTGTATCCAGCCTGTTTCAGGGTAAATGACTTGTACTTTTTGATTTTTTTAAATCCTGGTGGTCTGACTCCTTTTTTATGGTGCTTGAAAAACAATTGGTAGGCTTTATCAATGCGTTGACAGATATCCTGTACTGCCTGAGAACCCACTAACTGCCAAAACGGATTGCGCTTTCGGAGTTTGGCAATGTGCTTCTGAAGTCTCGCGCAGTTCAAGTGCTTTCCCCACATCCGGTAGTACCGACGATGTAGAGCAATGCAATGGTTATAAATTACCCCAGCAGCATTGATTGTCCGCTTGAAGTATTTATTCCGCTTGTGACTGTAGAGCTTGAACTTCAGAGTTTTCATAAGTGCTGTTATACCATCAATAAGCTTATTAGTGGTATTTCCTCGATGAACAAAGACGAATTAATTTCTTATATTCAATCTGTTATCGGTTCAAGATATGCAGGATTGCAAGCTGCGTTTGCTCAAGACAACGACCTCTCAGCCGCCTATGTTAACGATGTTTTGCGAGGTCGTCGGGAACCAGGGAAGAAAATTCTTGATGCTGTAGGAGTCGAACGAATTACCGTTTATAGGCTAAAGTTGCGGGACGGCGCTTAAAAGCGCCAACGCTACATCCCACGCTTAAAAGACGTGGGCTTTGCTTGTTTTTCTGTAAATCTGTAAACAGTGGTTATTGACCAGTAGTTAGCTCTATTGACAACCTCGTTAGATAACAGCATGAAACACCTATTGGCTGACCGACCTTCTGTCCAAAACGAGTCACTGGAATCTGAGGGAAAATCCCGCCTGGATGTGATTGAGTTGAATCGCGATCGCTTTTCCAAGTCCCTCAATAACGACAAACCCGACCCTCGGAGGACACAAGCAGACCAACCCGCTCAAAACACAGCAAGCAACAGCTACAAGCGTTTGCCTCAGCCTTCGCGCCCAGCAACTTGCGTACCTATTTGGCAGAGAATGGTTCAAGGCGCTAAATGGGCTGTGTTTTCTGGGGTTGCGCTCGCGATCGGGGCGATGGTGTTGTACGAACCTTCCCCGGCAAAAAGAGAACAGGCGATCGCCAAAAATCCTTCTCAGACGATGCCAATCCCTCCATTGGAGGTGTCCACCGCTGTCTCACCCCAAAAGGCTGCTCCACTCTCCGACACCGCCTTACCTCAGGCAAAGAAACTCGGAAAACAGCCCCTTACTCCTACTTCCCCGCTACAATCTACCGTACCAATTCCAGGCTCTCTAGCCCTCAATTCCTCACCCAAGAGCCAAGATGAGCCTCTCTCCGTTAACCCCTCCACAGACCAGATACCCAGCCCAAAAGCCGACTTGAGCAGTGAACCGTCTCTATCTGGACGTAACCCAGGAGTGCCGCCAACCTTGCCTTCAAATTTACTACCTGTAGAACCCCCCTGTGCAGGAGAGGGTATACATCAACAAGCGTCCTCAGGGTCAAGTGATAATCACGCCAACACAGATGAGAAGTCTTCAGTGGCAGAGGTCAAAAACTATTTCAAAAAAGGCTGGCAACCACCTGCGGGTGTCAAACAGACTCTAGAGTACAGTGTGTCAATTAATGCGGATGGCACGGTTCAACGAATTAGACCTCTGAGTAATGCCGCAGGAGAGTACATCAACAGCACGAGTTTACCGATGCCTGGTAGTCCGTTCGTCTCTCCCAGAGAGGGGGGAGGCAATACCAACATTTACCTCGCGTTTAGCCCAGATGGGAAGGTTAATGCGTCCTTGGAGTAGTTGAGCTTGCCCAATTTTCTGTAGAAATATTATGTCCGCTTTATGGGGAAGTTTGTAGTGAGGACTTGAGTCCTCTCAGAGTGAGCGCTTAAGCGCTCACTACAAACATGTTTTGATTAAGGGTAATCAACCGGACATGATATTAAGTTGAATGTCACTGACTTAACAACTTCCCTATCTCACCCAAGAACCTTTGTGCAGGGGGTCTCTAGGTAGGCACTCCGTCCCCCAGTGGGGGGATTGGGGGGTTTCCCCCCAATCCGGGTTTTCTTCAAAGAACGACTACTTCTTGCTTAATCCTATTAAGTTAACGCGACTGAAGGTTATCGACGGCGTTGTTGCAATTTGCGATAAACCTCTTTCAACTCGACGCCGTGGTGAGCAAGAGCAACCAGGGTGTGATAAAACAGATCAGCCGCTTCAGAGGCGATCGCATCCTTGTCATCATCCTTACAAGCCATGACCACTTCAGCCGCTTCTTCCCCAATTTTTTTGAGAACCTTGTTATCACCTCCAGCCAATAGCTTACAGGTATAAGACTCTGGGCTGGGGTTATCGCGGCGATCGCATATTACTTCAAAGACTTGAGATAAGGTATCTGATGGCGGTGGCGCTTTAGTACTATCCACTTGATGGAAACAACTGCGTTCCCCGGTGTGGCAAGCAATATCGCCAATTTGCTCGACCGTAACCAGTAAGCAATCACTATCACAGTCATAACGGAGCGATCGCACTTTCTGGAGATGGCCTGAGCTTTCTCCTTTATGCCACAGTTGAGAGCGCGATCGACTCCAAAACCAGGTTTCCCCTGTTTCCAGAGTTTTTTCTAAGGACTCTCGATTCATCCAGGCCATCATCAAAACAGTGCCATCCAAATAGTCCTGCACAATTGCTGGCACCAGTCCCCGCTCATCGTAGCGAATTTTATCAACGGGAATGGCTTGGTCTAAGGAAATTGGTTCAGAAGCAGACAACATACGGATGGATGACCAAAGCAATGACTCTTCCGTCCACGATACCATCCTAGGCTAGTCAGTTGGTCGGTTAGTGTCGCTAATCTGAAACTAGGAGTTCACCAGAACAAGATAGTGGGCAATTGACGTAGGGGTAGAACTTGTAACTTAAACCAGAACACTCAAATCTCTGGCTAACTTCATTCTCACAGCCCTTGTAGCAACTTGATGAGCCTTCTTCGCCTCTCCGTACCATTGAATAGTAGAGTTATATGCAGCTCTATATAAATCCTGTGCTGTCTCGGATAAGCGGGTACGAATTTCTAACGGTAAATCTTCATTACTTTTGTATATCATAATTCTGGAATTTTGCTGAGTGAGATAATCAACTAGCATAGAAATTCTCAAAAAAGCGTACCCCTATCCCCAGATAGACTCTACAACTTCCTACTACGGAGACAACCTTGGTTAATACCACAATTAAAACGACCAAATCGGAAGAAATCTTCGCTGCTGCCCAAAAGCTGATGCCAGGAGGTGTCAGTTCCCCCGTCCGAGCGTTCAAATCAGTGGGTGGACAACCCATCGTTTTTGACCACGTTAAAGGAGCCTACATTTGGGATGTTGATGGCAACCAGTACATCGACTATGTAGGAACCTGGGGGCCAGCGATTTGCGGTCATGCCCATCCAGAAGTCATTGCAGCTCTACACGAAGCTTTAGAAAAAGGGACTAGCTTTGGTGCACCTTCTGTGCTGGAGAACGTGTTGGCATCGATGGTGATTGATGCCGTCCCTAGCATTGAGATGGTACGGTTTGTTAATTCCGGAACCGAAGCCTGTATGGCTGTTATCCGGTTGATGCGGGCGTTTACTGGACGTGACAAAATTATCAAGTTTGAAGGCTGCTATCACGGTCACGCGGATATGCTCTTAGTCCAGGCCGGTTCTGGCGTTGCGACGTTAGGCTTGCCCGATTCTCCCGGTGTTCCCAAGTCTGCCACTAGCAATACCGTAACCGCTCCTTACAATGATTTGGAAGCGGTAAAAGCGCTATTTGAATCCTCTCCAGATGAAATTGCCGGTGTAATTCTGGAGCCAGTTGTCGGGAATGCTGGTTTTATTCCTCCTGATGCTGGGTTCCTGGAAGGCTTGCGGGTACTCACCCAAGAGTATGGCGCTCTGCTGGTGTTTGATGAAGTGATGACCGGCTTCCGCATAGCCTACGGTGGTGCTCAGGAAAAATTCGGTATTACGCCTGATTTGACAACGCTGGGCAAAGTTATTGGCGGTGGATTGCCGGTGGGAGCTTATGGCGGACGTAAGGATATTATGTCAATGGTTGCACCCGCAGGCCCCATGTACCAAGCGGGTACGCTTTCGGGTAATCCGCTAGCGATGACAGCTGGAATTAAGACGCTGGAGTTGTTGCAAAAACCGGGTACCTACGAACAGCTCGATCGCATTACCAAGAAGCTATCAGACGGTTTGCTACAAATTGCCAAGGAAACAGGGCACGAAGTCTTTGGTGGACAAATCAGTGCCATGTTCGGCATGTTTTTCACGGGTGAACCCGTTCACAACTACGCAGACGCCAAAAAGTCTGATTTAACCAAGTTCAGTCGTTTCCATCGCGGTATGTTGGAGCATGGTGTTTATTTGGCACCGTCTCAGTTTGAGGCAGGGTTTACGTCCCTAGCTCATACGGATGAAGATATTGACCGCACGCTGGAAGCGGCACGCGAAGTTCTATCGAGTTTATAATTCGGTTAGGAATTATGACTCGATTGCTCGATTAAAAATCTCAGATTAGCCATCTGAGAGTTAATCTCTCTAGAGATAGTGCTAGGGGCGAAACATTCGTGGCAGAAGCCTGGGCAAGCGAACCAGATTCACTCACGAATGCTTCGCTTTTATAGCCCTTCTCAATTGGATGCGGTACACTTTTAACCTCTCTCCAAACCTCTCTCCTACAAGGAGAGAGGCTTTGAAATTAGCCCCCTTCCCTAGTAGGGAAGGGGGTTGGGGGTTAGGTCTGACTGTACTCCATTCGATTGGAGAATCGCTATATTGTTTCCCCAGAGGGATTAAAGAGGATTAAGGTTAAGCCGAAATTGCTAACAAATTGGATAGCTTATCAGGAAGAGACGAAGCCTCATGCATCCCTGTGCGGTCTATGGACTCGACTAACAATCTGGAAGTATTGACACAGCCTGAAGTGGCTCGTACATTAGCATTGGCTCTTCAGACGGCCTTTCAGAATGATGACAAAGCCGAATTAATTCATGTTGCTGAGGTGGTTAAAGCACTTGCAAAGCGACTGATACCCGAATTTGAGCCGTTGCTTTTTTACGCTCGTGGTGTTGCCAAGTGGGCTGGTGGTGATATCACAGGTGCCATTCGTGAATTCAGGTCTTTGAGAAAGGCTTATCTGCTCTCTCGACCAGGATGTTATTCCGTCGATTTAACAACGCAACAGGGCTGTATCAAAATCACTGATGTCTTGCTGGATATGCCAGCAGAAATTTTTGGGCAAGTGATTGTTGCAACCCGTGGCGACCACTTTAGCAGCTTTCGCACCAAGCTTACCGATGCTGAAATTTTGAAAACCTCCCTTCAGCAATTAGGTTTTACCGTCAAAACCAATGCCGATGTGCGAGGTTACATGGATCAACGAGTGCGTGCTGATATTGTGGCAATTCTTGAGGGCGATTAGGATCTGGGCTGGATTCGCAATCCCGATGATAGCTTTGACTTCATCGGCGATCTGGGGGGTGTGTCTGATTCGTATGACCCAACTGAATTGATCCAATCCATTATGCAGCAGTACGTTCTCAACGAAACCTTGGCAGAACAGGAGACACGTGAGCAGAATGATTGACGATACAGCGACAAAACTCGTTCAACTTCCGGCAGGGTTACGGGTTCGATAAATAAGCAGCGTTCACCTCAGCCTAAACTTAGTTTGCGGCTTGAGGCTCAGTGAAGTAGACAAATGTTTTCCAAAGTAGCGCTCAACTCTACTACGGGAAGACGGAGAGTTAGCCGGAGAAGTCTGTCGGAAGAGAAGTAAGGGAATACTGAGGAAGCCAAGGAAGATTACGATTGCCGCCGTAACCCAAACTAACAGACGTGAAGGTCGGTAGTCACCTCGCTCAATTTGCCAGAAGACTTGGTTGTAACGCCACACGGCAAGGGCAATGAAGATGATGCCGATAATTACAAGACCAATGCCTAGGCTTTGGGAGCTGATGAAGGAGTGGCTTGGCAAGTCTTTCTCGTCGAGACGAGTTTGAAGCTCATGTAGAAATAGGCCGAAGCGAGCGAGCGCAAAACCGAACCCAATCAAGGCAATAGAGGTACGCATCCAAGCGAGAAATGTCCGTTCATTAGCTTGATGCTCTCTCTGGCGGTCAATTTCTGGCATTCTCGCCCTTTGTTCACTGCTTGAAAATTAGCTTTTTTGCTCAAGAGCGATCGCACAGATTGATTGGGATTGTAGTTTTGAGCTTGGATATCTAGGCTTAAGCGAATTTGCTCAGGAATCTCCAACAATCCCAAATCGGTTAATCCCAAACGCTCTAACGATAGTTAGTAAATTGCAGCGCTACGGGAAAATCCTCCTGCTTCAGTCGCTGCATGACTGATTGTAAGTCATCTTTTGAGCTGCTGGAAACTCTAACTGCATCCCCTTGAATTGAGCCTTGTACCTTTTTGAATTCGTCGCGAATTAGCTTAGTGATTTTCTTGGCTATTTCCTGACTAATGCCTTTTTTGAGCTTGATTTCTTGGCGGACGCGATTACCGCTAGCCGATTCAACTTTGCCGTATTCAAAGATTTTCTGCGAGAGGTTGCGTTTCGCGGCTTTGGTTCGGAGAATTGTATGAACGGCCTCTAGGGTAAATTCGCTATCCGTATTGACGGTAATGACTTCTTCGCCTAATTCGACCGTAGTCTTCGTGTCTTTCAGGTCGTAACGGCTGTTGATTTCCCGAATGGATTGGTCTACCGTGTTGACCAACTCTTGCCGATCAAAGTCGCTGACAACATCGAATGAAAATGTGGAAGCCATAAAGTAAAGAAGTTAAAAATCGTTTGTTTATTACGAACAACTAACAACCAACGGCTTAAAGTTCAAGACGGAAGTTTTTGCTGCTGCCCAAAGCTTAGAGTAGCTTGATGGAGTTATGGGCACTCAGTAGGCTTAAGACGAACAGAGTACCGCTGCAAGCTGAGCCAATGGCGAACATTAGCGATCGCGCTAAGGGGATGTCAAGGATATAAAAAACCGAGTATAGCAATCGGACAATGACAAACGCGATCGCAGCTCCCACGGCTAAGGACGAGTTTTGCCCCGTCACATAAGCCATCAGTGCCGCCGCCGTGAAAATCATAAAGGCTTCAAACGAGTTCTGATGTGCCCAAGTTGCTCGCTGAGCATAGGGAGGTAACTTGTCAAACATCGCACGCGGCGCACTCAGGTCATATCCCACCTTGACACGTCCAGACGCTACGACCAGAAACGGCAGATAAATCAGGGCTGCCGCTGCGACAATACAGTAAAGCAGAATCACAGAATCCTGTAGATTCATAATTTAGTCAAAGTAAAACAGAGTAACAACCTTGCGCTGCTCTTCTGCATCCTCGCAGGTTTTGAGCAGGGTTCGGCTATCATGAAACGCGAAGCAAATGAGCTGCTGGCACCGGGAAACAATTTCCTGATTGCACAGCGCACTCGCCTCACTTAGGGACAGATTATCGTTTTCTGGATTTTCCACCAAATGCATCACCAGATCCAGTTGCTTCCGTGATTCTCGTGGTTGACGTTCTAGGCTTTGGGGCAAAATCACGGTGAGTAGGCTGGGGTCAGCACGCATGGCACCACGAATGGCGGCGGCATTTGTGCCGGTAGCACCAGAAGTGATGAGACGATTGCCCTCTAGAACTAGGGCGTAGCTCATCATCTCAATGAGATTTTGATGAGTAATAGGAACGTGACGCGACCCTAAAAGCGCAATCCGCTTAGAACCCGTTTGCTGGATTGTCGCAAGCTCTTGCGCTAATGTATCGACACCGACGATGTCTACTGATTGAGTCAAAGATGCCGTATTTTAGCTGAACAACCCAGATATTCTAACAGAAGCCGTTGCCCTTAAGATGCACTAATTTGGTTTTGGTTTGCGATCGCCCGTCAAATTCGTTCTTTTTTTTTTATTTGCGTCTTGGCTAAATTCTATGCTACTATCTGAAATTGTGTTCGGACGCATAGCTCAGTTGGTTAGAGCACTACGTTGACATCGTAGGGGTCACTGGTTCGAGTCCAGTTGTGTCCACTTTTATCGAAATGCTAAACGTGATTACTTGTGTGATTTAAAGTTTGTTTTTGCCGCTTCGGCAAAGTTATGCTTTAAAAAGACTCCGGCAAAGTTATGCTTTAAAACTTTCAGGTCAAATTTAACAGCGTTTCAACCCAATCGAGTTGGAATTCTTAAACTGTAGTTTACAGCCGTGCCCTGCACTGTGCTTCCTGTAAAGCAGCACGGACAGCCTGATATCTCAAGTATCCTGGCTTAGACATTAGCTCAGACACACGAGCCTCGCTCGGCTGTACTCCTCTATTTAGCAGTTCAAGTGCAATTTGTTGAACTTCCTGACAAGACTGCTCTACCTCTGTGAGTCGCAAAGCCTTTCTATAACTTTGGGATCTGGTCGAAATGGCGCGACATAGTTCGGGAAAATGACGGGAAATTGTCCGCCGATCATAGCCTAGCTGCTGAGCAACCTCTTTCATTGTCGGTGGCGGCTGCTTACTAATGGCTAGAGTTGCTAGTAAAACCTCTTCTACTCGGTCTGAATTGAAGCATTTGGGAGAAATTCTCTTGTTGTGCGATTGCTCAGGAGATTTCTGTATGCTTATCTTCAATGGCTGATTTGCCACCTTCTCTGGTACTAGGAAGTCCAACAACGATATCTCCAGGCAATAACAAATTTTCAGGAGAACATCCAGTTGGGGTAAAGCTTTCCCGGTATGCCACATCCATAGGGTATTTTTAGGAATTCCTAAACGACTAGCGAAGGCGGCGATATTCCCCTTAGTAACGAGGTTGACCACTGTACGCATGGCTTCCGCTACGTTTCCCCTCGGCAGTGGAGATGAGAGGCGAGGTACGACAGTAATCAATTCTCCTATAGTATTGGCTGTCCAGTTTTGCCTGGTTAGCTCCTCTGGCGATAAGGTGCCACGCTCCAAAAAATCACAGGAGGTTCCTAACTTTCCTAACCACTTGCCACAAACCGAGCAATACCCGGAACATGAGTGCCACTCTAGCAGAAGAGATTGTTTGTGACAGTAAGGACAGTACAAGCAAAGGGGTTGGTGGTGTTGGGGACAGACCTTGACTGCCTCGATTGCCCAAAGAAGAGGCTCATAGACAACTTGCCTCGATAAGCGCCACTTTTGATAGCAAGCAGGACACCAAGCTTTGTAAGCACGGAACAAACCTCGTGGTGGCAGGATGGAAGCGCAATTGAGCAAAGTCAGAAAGCATAAATCACTCCGAAGCGTTAACGTTTCCAGAGCTTGGACAAAATCCATTGCTATATCTCCGGTACCGTTCAAAGCTCTAGCGCGGTCAAACAAAGCTCGTAACCTTCTGCTGGAAAGCCTTTTAGCAAAAACTTTCTTCAGATAGGGCGTGATTTCCTTGGATATCAACACACTGGGGAGTACGCTATGAGACTCTGCTAGTCGAGCAATGTAGCTAGTTAAGCTTTCTACGAAAGGAGTTCCTATTGCTACAGGCAGTAAATGGTAAAGACGGCTACGTTCAGGCAACTGAAGCTTTTCGGGACTCCATAATTCTTCATTAGCATAGGCTTGAATTAGCATTATTAATTCTTAAAATCCCTGAAGTACTTTATAAAAAAAGCTTTAGATTTGCAAAATAAAACTAAATTTTATTAAGGAAATTAACTTATTTCTGATAATGGATTTAAAATTAATTTTTCCCAGAAAATCTCTGAATAGTCTAATTTTATAACATTCTACTGCACTCTTCAAAGAACAAAGAAAATGAATCATGTTAACCGAGGAGTCTCCCTATATAGACTTAATTTTTTCCCTGACAGGCCAAACTCTTCCCCTTGATAATGGCTACATCGTCTATTCTGCTCTTTCCCGTATCTGTCCTGCTATCCATCAACTAGAAGATATCAGCATTCATCCCATCGCAGGCATTCCCGAATCCTCAAAAGAACTTCGTCTCACGCAACGTTCAAAGTTGCAAATACGCCTGCCTGTAGACCTCATTCCCTTTATCTACGAATATCTAGCTGGACAAACTTTCAGTATTGGTCAAAACCAATTTCAATTAGGCATTCCTGAATACAATCCTTTACACCCCTTTCCAGACTTATACTCTCGTCTTGTCATAATTAAACGTTTTCAAGAACCTCAACGCTTTTTAGAAGCAGCCAAACGTCAATTAGAACGCTTAAACATCCAAGGAACTATCACGCTTTCCAGTAGAGCCAACGGTCAACCCCAGTGCCGACAACTGACGATTGAAAATAAAGCTGGAATCTTTCCTGTGCGGGGGTTTGGGGTGCAAGTAACGGGCTTGGGTGAAGAAGACTCAATCACCCTACAAAAATACGGTATGGGTGGAAAGCAGAAGATGATGTGTGGCGTGTTTGTCCCTTCACGGCGCAACAAGAGGGAAAGGGAATGACAACAACCACGCGACCCAAAATCTACCTGACTCTCAGTGCTTCGGATACAACAATCATGCACCGTGCAGGGATGGCGGGATTGTGGATGACTCTACAGCAACTAGAACTCCAATTTCCCACCCCTGCTACTCGTCCAGGCAATCTTTCTTGGGGGCTGACTAACTGTAGCATCAGTCTTAACTGGCAAGGAGAAGATTTCACAGTTTTAGATTGGTTACTCAGACAATCTTTTCAAATTAATGAAAAAGGATTGATTAGTTTAACTGGATTGGATTATTCCTCAATGGATGTGATTAATCAAATCCATCTTCATCAAGCTATAGGATCTACTTTTTTACGACACAATCAATTTTATAAATCAGGAGAGCAAGCCTCTGAATCTTTGAGTGTCGATGGTATTAAAGGAAGGCTGAGATATAAAAAAATAGAATGGTATACCCATCAGACTTTCGCTAATCAGCTTTGTGACACGACAGGGAAACTACTAAAAGATTACATTCATATTGTCAGTTGGATTTATCCAGGAGCAACAGTCCGTCATGCAAGATTAGACAAATATAATAAGCTAGAAAAAAAAGTAGAATATGCACTAGCATTACTGTTTTTGCCTCTTGTCTGCCAATATTTTATTTGGCATTCTAATTGTTCAAGGATTGATACAAAACAAGCCGCCAAATATATTCTCGTAATTCCTGAAGTTACCAATTTAACAATTGCCGCTCAACGATGTTGGGAGTTGCGGAAATTAGACTATAAAGATTTTCACGTAACGAGTTGGGGAGAAGCTGCCTTAAATTACTACCTCTATGACGAAATACAGTACTCAAATGAGTATCATGAAGTTTGTCAAACCCTGTTATACGAAAAATTGAATAAAGAATCAAAACAAAGAAGTTTAACGGATATTCAGGATATAGACTTTGAGGCAAAAACCATCCTTAATTATAAATTAATTTATAACCTCTTTCAAAAAAATAGAGTTTTTGGGGATGGGTTAAATTTTATTGTTAAAGTTAACCCTATTAAAGGGCTGATTGCCGACAACTTAGCCAAAGGCTTACCTTGGTGGTCAGGTTTTTGGGTAAGTTTTAGCCAGGATATATTTGGAGATTTATCTAAACAACTATTTTATAACCGAGAAGGTTTGCGAAGCATGATTGAAACCGATGATGAAATGGAAAATTATAAATCTTTTATTAAAGCTTGTCATGAAGCATTAAGAAAAACCTATGGCAAAATTTATGGTCGTACTAAGGAAGGAGAAGTTCCTCGATTCGAGCGAGAATATGAACGAATCAGAGGAGAACTAGGGCGATGCTACGACCAGCAATCTTTTAACGACTTCCTATCGGATTTCCTCTCCAGAGCTGGTCTTAATTCTGCATTATACGACCAATGGGAATCTATATTGCCACTCTTGATGGGGCAAATTTCCTGGGAAAAAGCTAGAAATCTAGTCTTGATTGCCTTAGCCAGTTACAAACCAAGCCAAAAACCATCAGAAGAATTTAGGCAAAACTCTGAAGTAACTCCAGAAACTCAATCATAGATTAATTAATGTCATGTACCAATTATTTGGCAATCTATTAACTCACTATGGTTCTGCCTCACTGAATCATGGACAATCAAGAGGGAATGTTAGTCCTTTGCAGAAAGCTTGGTGGCACGATAAAATTCATTCCACCGTTTCTGGGGATGCCATTCGTTGGGCATTACGTTACTATTGGCAACAACAAGATTATCCAGTAAATCGCGTTTGGAATGCGGATACTTTCAAAAATTTATTAACCAATGAAGATTTTGACCCGGTTCGATTTATTGATGATGATGTGTTGGGTTATATGAAGACTGAAGCTGCGAAAGAAGAAATAATCCAAGAAGAGTTAGAAACTCAAAATAAACAGAATAAAGAGAAAAGAGGTAAAAAATCTAAAGGAAATTCAATACCACGTTTAGGAGCATTAGGAGTCACTCGTGCGATTTCTTTAACTCTCTATAATGGAACTATATCTCTTAATGCTAGGAGTGGAGAACCAAACAGAACATCGCTTCATAACCCTGAATATCATAATACTCGTTATCAATATGGATTTGCGCTAGACCCCAATCACCTCAAAGACAAATCTCGTCTTTTTGCTGTTATAGATGGATTAATGTCTATCCGTAAGGTAGGGGGACACAATAATGTGTTTTGCTATGATTTTTCTCCTGAAAGTATGGTGTTTCGCTGGACTCAGAAAAACTCACCCCATATTTTCTATTGTTTTCAACAAGATTCATTAGGGCTAGAACCTATAATATCTTCTGACTTGATTGAACAAGTTGAAGTAGAAGATATTGATGGAAGTGAGCTGTGGATTGGGGGCAAGGTTGCTAAAAACCTACATCTCAAGGATGCTCATATATTTCAAGGGAGAGAAAAAGCTGTTGCTGATTTAAAACGAGTTATTGCTAGAGATTTAAATTTAACTGAGTTTCAACCATCATCATGAGTTCGATCGCTCTCTATGTTGAGGTGCCGTTTGCTACGTTCCGTCAGTCTCACGCGAGAGAATATGGACAGACTTATCCCGTCCCTCCTCCGTCAACCGTATATGGGATGCTGCTTTCTTTGGTAGGAGAAACAGATGCTTACAAACATTGTGGAGTACAGCTAGCCATAGCCATGCTGTCTCAACCGAGAAAATCCAAGGTGCTGCGGCAGTTGCGGCGTTTTAAGGTAAAAGATTACAGCGATTCTAGAAATACCATACCTGAGTACCAAGAGATACTGACGGATATCAAGTTTATGGTTTGGGTAGCGTCTGGAGAAGAGCGAGTACAGCCGAATCTTGCCGAAAGGGTAGAACAATCGCTGACGTATCCTACTTCAGTTCAGCGATTTGGCTGCTTGTACCTCGGAGAGAGTAATGATTTGGTTAACGTGGTGAAGTTGTTATCTGATGATTATCGCAGTGAGTCTAGGCGGTGGTTAATTCGAGATGATGAAGGATTAATCACTTTACCCTATTGGGTTGACCACGTTGGCTCAAGGGGAACACGCTGGCTGCGTTATCGGTTGCAGGAAATATCTACTCAGTCTCCACCAGAGTCTTCTTGGACGACAATTCAAGCTCCTGTTTGCAAGCATCTGTGAATGGTGAGTAGATTAAATAGGGAAAAATGGCTGTAATGCTTATCTAACTTGCTGTTCAGAGTTTTGATAGCAGTAAACGATGCTTGCAATTCCCTGAAAGCGTT
>NZ_DATNPA010000361.1:0-3974 GCF_036703385.1 Allocoleopsis sp.
CAAAGGGATAGACATGATCATCAAAAGGCTTTGCAGCCTTGGGTTTGCACAGGTGAGTGAGTGGAGTCCTCCCGTACCTTATGAGGATTCGGGAGAAATGATGAGACTGGTGAGGAAAAAAGTTTCTCTGAGGTGATTGGAGATAGGGGGATGCGATCGCATTTTGTGGAGGGTTGGGGGGTGGTGCGATCGCACATGGTAAACGAACAAAGAGCGAACATGTAAGATCTAGGGTATATCCTAATCAGTAGTCACCCTGTTCTAGAACCCAAGCGTGAGTGAAAATGGAGAAAATTGGGAGTTTACTCTCAAACAGAGCAAGTTTAACTACTTTTTTGGTCGTGTACAATCCAATCCTCGCAATCAACGAAGAGCGTTACAGAATTTAGCAGACTTAAGGCAACTAGGTATTGATGAGGCTGCGGGTGGGCGAGAACGCCTTCTACAAATCTTTCAGGATGGCTTAAAGGCTCCTGAGACAGGTAGATATTTTTCTGGGTATGGCATCACTATTACTAGGAGAGTGGAGTTGAGCGGGGGAGCGATTGAGGTCAAATACTTCTATCCAAATAGTGACCTATCCTCTACTCCTGAAGTTGTCACTATTATTCCTAAAATCTATCGGCAGGAGTCGGACTGATGAATATTCAAATTATTGGCGAATCAGAGTTTAAGAAAATAGAGGCTGCTCGAAGAGCGCTCGCTCACGCTCATGCTCGGAAGTTTGCTGTTTTAGACCTAGGTAATACTCTAGGCTTGTATGGATTAAGTTGGTGCAGCGAATTAGTTGAGCCAATTGTTGAACTCTCATTAGATAAACGAGCAGTCTGGGTTGGAGTCGATCAACAGATTGCAGCAATTTGTCTGTCTCAAGGTCAAATTCGTCTATCTCTTGCCCTTAATAGCAATTTGGTTCAAATTCTGGTTGGGGCAAAGCTTACTGCTGTACTCACTGAGGATGAGGTATTGCTTTTTAATCCTGATTTTTCTATCCGGTTGATTAAGGGGTTGCCTGACTTAGCTGAAGAAATAGTAATGACTAATGAATCCGGTTTGGAAATTTGGCTGATGTCAGGGGAAAGTTTATTTTTGGATATGCAAACAGGTGCTTTTCTGTCCAAAGTGGCATAGGATGACGTTTCACTAAATGATATCGAAGGGGAAGGTGATCGCAGTTTGTGGGGGGTGGGGGGAGGTGCGATCGCCTACTGCTTTACTTGCATCTGAGCGGGTTAGAGTTTCGCTTTTCTTGACCGTCCGCCTACAATTCTAAATACCAGGAGGGAAAATTTATGTTTGAACGTATTACTTTCGATCCGCGAATCATGGGTGGACGTGCTTGCATTCGCGGGATGCGAATTACTGTTTCTCTAGTTTTGAATTTGATTGCCAATGGCATGAGTGTTGAGGAAATTATCAGGGATTATCCCTATTTGGAGGCTGAAGATATCAGCGCCTGCCTTCGATATGCAGCATTTTTGGCTAGCGAAGAAGTTCGCCCATTGATGGTTAGCTAATCATGAGATTTTTAGCAGATATGGGTATCTCTCCGGTCACGGTTCAAGCATTGCGTCAGGAGGGATATGATGCTGTTCACCTGCAAGAAGAAGGGTTGGAGCGTCTGCCGGATGCTGATATTTTGGAGAAAGCAAGGCAAGAGGAGCGAATTGTACTAACTTGCGATTTAGATTTTGCAGAGCTTTTAGCGGTTGGTACTGAAGCACTGCCAAGTGTGATTATTTTTCGGCTGCAAAACTATACACCTACTTATGTTACCCCAAAACTTTTAGAGGCTTTAGCAGGATACAATCGAGAGCTGACTTCTGGTGCAATTTTAACGGTTGAAGACAGTCGTTATCGACTGCGCCGACTTCCAATTAGACCTGTAGAAGAATGATAGTAATGCGATCGCATTTTGTGCAGGGTGGGGGAAGGTGCGATCGCATCTATGCTAATGAAAGCCCTAACGAATGGAATTCGTGGCTATACAACCGAAGTCCGCCTGCGCGGACTAACAAAAAGTCAGGGATTTAATAAAATAACCCGCGTAGGCGGGTTTTGTTTGTATAGCTGCGGTTTCCAACCGCCAAGCCCTTCCTCCCCTAATTTCATAATTCGTTCCCTCGACCAACCCAATGATGCCAGTCTGCGATCGCGCCAAAATTTTAGCTTTTGCTGAAGTCAGGAGTGGGAGGGCGTTACACTCATCTTTAGCTAAGAATAATCGAGCTTACCTGTCACCAGAGACAGGTAAATTTCATCATTCAAATAAGCTCAATTGCATACAATCCTTATCTTCTATTCCATTTCTTTCACTCACATTTATACCCAGTTCCTTCTCTAAAATTGGAGCATCCCGATTTTGTAAAATCATTCCCACTAGTAACCAGATTACAAGGGGTTCAGACCCATTTAAAATAAACGTGCAAAATTGGGATGCTCCCTCCAAAATGACTTTAATGTTAAAATCATTACAAAATTCTTTTATTAATTCTAGAGTTAATAACTCTGTAGATAAATTTGGTTTTATTCGCGTAGGAAAATTGCCAAATAGGTGTAATCGTTTTGAGTGATTTGGGTATAACTTTCCAAACAGTATTAATTGACCTACACCTTCTTTCCATTTATCAATAACCTTAATTTCAATAATCTCTTTTTTGGTTAAAAGGTCAATTTGCCCTATCCTTGTGGCTTGCTTATCTCCACCAAGCGCTGCTTTTAGTCGCTCTCGTATTTCTTCTTCAATCTGATCTTTCTTAGCTTTGTTAGCCCATGCTTCTATATCCATAAGGATTATAAATATTTTATTTGCCCAAACATTATATCTTCCTTTTATTTTCACCCTGTATATTAGTTCTTCTTGAGGAATCTTTGTCTCTTCAGAAATATCTTCAAGAGTTTTTCCTTTGTTATCAAAGTAATGACTTAGTTGTTTTCCAGTCTTTTTAAAAAATTTAGTTAGGTTTATATCACCATCTTTATGCGAAGTTTTGAGAGGCAAATTAATGCTTTTAATTTTCATATCTTTAGCTGTCATTAGTGATGCAATTACTCCAATAATGATTAGATTAAGCGACGGATTTAATATCAAATACCTAAATGTTTGCTACAAATCAATCTCCGTGTCCCCGCGTCCCCGCGTCTCCGTGTCCATCATCTGTAGCAAACTTAACGGGAAACGATATAACTCGTCTCAAACAAACTCTGGTACGAATGAGCTATTGTATCTAAAAATTTGGAGTTAGCGATTCCTAGTCTTCTGGAGGATGCCAACCAGCCATCACCAAATGCTGGGGACTCAAGCAATAACCGCAGCGATTGCGAGCAGCAGCACGGACGCGGCGTTCTACTTCTACAGGAATGTAAGTACGAGCCATTACCTTTAGTTGAGAGCAGGTCTCAAACCACGCTCAACAGCCACTTTTAATGATCGCGCCTTGCGTACCAAGCCACTTCGGTAAACCTGCATCAACTCATCCAGTTGATCGGCTTCTTCATTATTGAGTTGCCCCTCGCGATTGCGCTCCAAAAGCTCACTCAAAGCTTCTTGTTGTTCTGGTTCCATCTGCATATCGCACAGCGCCAAAACCCAATCATCGGGCAGTGACTCCACAGGGAGTTCTTGACTAGCACGATCAATCCATTCAACTAGCACATCTTCAAGTCGTCGGTTCGTCAGAACAGCAATTTCTTTGGCTCGTTGTGCCAGCGTTTCGGGAAGTTCCAGCGTGACAATTTCAGCCATTTCTTACAAAAAAAGCCTTTTCCTTCTGATTGTATCCCTGAAATTTGCTCGCACCTGCTCCAATAAGATTGCGATCGCACCAACTGTCCACTCCTCATTTCGTAGTATAGTTGTAGTATAATTAGGATATTGCCCTGCAAGCGGCAACCATTTGTCCATTACTCTGGCATTACAAGGAGCCAGTCCTATGATTCCCCGAACTAACATCCGAAACATTGGAATCTCTGCC